>NZ_JBYNDP010000238.1:0-2583 GCF_059783535.1 Tateyamaria sp.
CGGGCATGACCCGCTCACATGACATTCTCTGCATCGGTTCGGTCCTCTGGGATGTGATTGGCCGCGCACCGCTGGCCATGCGCCAGGGGTCGGACGTGCCGGGCCGGATCACCCGTCTGCCCGGCGGTGTGGCCATGAACATTGCCATGACATTGGCCCGCTTCGGACTGACACCTGCACTGCTGACAGCCATCGGGCGCGACGCTGAGGGGGACGAATTGATCGCGGCCTGCACCGCGCGCGGCATGATCACCGACACTGTCTACCGCTCCGAAGACTTGCCCACCGACCAATACATGGCCGTTGAAGGCGCCAATGGCCTGATCGCCGCCATCGCAGATGCGCATTCATTGGAAAGCGCGGGGGCCAAGATCTTGCGCCCGCTGACCGATGGCACGATCGCAACGGATCGCGCACCCTACACTGGGCTTGCTGCGCTCGATGGCAACCTGACGCTGGACCTGTTGAACGAGATTGCGACCAGCCCGGTGCTTGCAGCCGCAGACCTGCGCGTGGCTCCGGCCTCTCCCGGCAAAGCCGAACGGCTGGGTCCGTTTTTGACCCACAGCCGAGGAACGCTCTACGTGAACCTCGAAGAAGCGGGCCTGCTCTGCCAGCGCGGTTTCGAAACGTCCATGGAAGCAGCAGAGGGATTACTGGAGCGCGGCGCAGCCCGTGTCCTTGTGACCGATGGCGGCAACACGGCCACAGAAGGATCGACCGACGGGTTGGTCAGCGAGACGCCGCCGCAAGTGCTGGTCACCCGGATCACCGGCGCTGGTGACACCTTCATGGCGGCCCACATCGCGGCGGAAGTCCGCGGGGCAGATCGCCCCGAGGCCCTTCACGCCGCGCTAGAAGCCGCCGCGATCTATGTTTCAGGAAAGACCGACACATGACCCTGTTCACTCCCTCGCCCGAAGTTGCAGATGCCTTGGCCGCAGGCGCGCCCGTTGTTGCGCTTGAAAGCACGATCATCACGCACGGTATGCCCTATCCGCAAAACCTCGAGGTCGCGCGTAAGGTCGAAGCGGACATTCGCAAAGCCGGAGCCGTGCCCGCGACAATGGCCGTGATTGACGGCACCTTGCACGTAGGTCTGACAGATGCCCAACTTGAAACACTGGCGCAGACCAAAAACGTAGCCAAGCTCAGCCGTGCCGACATGGCGGTCTGCATGGCCAATGGTGGCACCGGCGCAACGACAGTGGCTGCAACCATGATCGCGGCCCGGATTGCCGGTATCTCCGTCTTTGCCACCGGCGGCATCGGCGGTGTGCACAAGGGCGCTGAAAACAGCTTTGATATCTCTGCCGACCTGCTGGAGCTTGCGCAGACCCCGGTGACGGTTGTTGCGGCCGGGGCCAAGGCCATCCTCGACATTCCGAAAACGCTCGAAGTGCTGGAAACGCAAGGCGTACCGGTCATTGCCTACGGGCAGGACGATATGCCTGCCTTCTGGTCGCGCAGCGCAGGCATTGCCGCGCCCCTGCGCATGGACAGCGCCGCATCCATCGCATCGGCCCACGCTCAACGCTCGGCTATGGGCATTCCGGGTGGTCAACTGGTCGCAAACCCGATCCCCGAAACAGATCAGATCGACCGTGCAACACTTGCCCCAATCATTGCACAGGCCGCACGAGACGCGGATGCGCACGGCATCACGGGCAAAGGTGTGACCCCCTACCTGTTGCAACGGATCTTTGAGCTGACAGAAGGTCGCTCACTGACGGCAAACATCGCTTTGGTGCGAAACAATGCGCGGCTGGCAGCCGCCATTGCAACGGAATTGGGCGCAATGGAGCCAAATGCCTGAATAAAGGGCGGAAACCATTGTAGTGCCGGGCACGTTGACTTACTTGTTCCGTGAACTTGCGCCGGGACCCCGATGACCACTCCTTTTGACCCTAAAGAGCCCAGGCAGCCCGGCCTGTTTTCAGGATTGCGCGCATCATTTTTGACAGGCCTTGTGGTCATTGCACCCGTGGGCCTGACAATCTGGCTGATCTGGACCGTCATCGGTTGGGTTGATGGCTTCGTCTGGCCGCTGGTGCCCACGGTCTGGCAGCCGGACTCGATCGTCAACTATTGGCTGAACAACCCGCGTTTCATCGAGCGCAACGGCGCCGTTGTCCCGAACCCGGATTGGATTAATGTGAACGTCCGAGGCGTGGGCGTCATCGTATTCCTTCTGTTCACGGTCTTTGTCGGCTGGATCGCCAAGGGCTATATCGGCAATTCCCTGATCCGCTACGCCGAAAGCCTGGTCGGGCGCACCCCGGTGGTCCGCTCAATCTATTCCGGGATCAAACAGATTTCGGAAACGATCTTTGCCCAGTCCGAGCGGTCCTTCGAAAAGGCCTGCCTGATCGAATATCCGCGCAAGGGTATCTGGGCCATCGGGTTCATTTCAACCACCGCCAAGGGCGAGGTCAGCGAAAGGGCTGGCAACACTGGCGCACTGCTCAGTATCTTTGTGCCCACGACACCAAACCCGACATCGGGCTTTCTGCTGTTTCTGCCAGCCGAGGATGTGATCGAATTGGACATGTCTGTCGAGGACGCCGCGAAACTGGTGATCTC
>NZ_JBYNDP010000009.1:0-65910 GCF_059783535.1 Tateyamaria sp.
GCAGCCCACAGTGCAATAGTCAGCACTCCGAGGGCACGTACAAACGTGACAAAACACACAGGTGCGCTTGCAACGACACAACCCGTCGCATTCGGGCTTTCCTTGTACCCATCCCTTGGGCTCTATCGATGCGCAAACCAAGGGAAAGACTATGCAGACCACAACCCGTGTAGCCGTTATCGGCGGTGGCGTCGTCGGCGCCTCTGTCCTCTATCACCTGACCAAGCTTGGCTGGTCAGACGTCATGCTTCTGGAACGGTCCGAACTGACCTCGGGCAGCACATGGCACGCGGCAGGCGGTTTCCATACGCTCAATGGCGACACCAATATGGCGGCGCTGCAGGGCTACACCATCAAGCTTTACAAAGAGCTGGAAGCGATTACCGGCATGTCCTGCGGCCTGCACCATGTGGGCGGCGTGACGCTGGCTGACAATCAGGACCGCTTCGACATGCTGTTGGCCGAACGGGCGAAGCACCGCTTCATGGGGCTGGAAACCGAAATCGTAGGCCCCGAAGAGATCGCCAAGGTCGCCCCCATCACCAACACCGACGGCATCCTCGGCGCGCTCTACGATCCGCTCGACGGCCACCTCGATCCGTCTGGCACCACCCACGCCTATGCCAAGGCTGCGCGCATGGGTGGCGCCACGATCCACACCCACACCATGGTGCAGGACACCAATCAACGCCCCGACGGGACATGGGATGTGGTGACGGACAAAGGCACCATTCACGCCGAACACGTGGTCAACGCAGGCGGCCTCTGGGCGCGCGAGGTGGGTGCCATGGCCGGTGTCTATTTGCCCCTGCATCCGATGGAGCACCAATACATTGTCACCGACGACATCCCTGAGATCTACGAACGTGCGCAAGAACACCCCCACGTAATGGACCCCGCAGGCGAGAGCTACCTGAGGCAAGAGGGCCGCGGCCTCTGCATCGGCTTCTATGAACAACCCTGCCGCTCCTGGGCCGTCGATGGCACACCCTGGAACTTCGGCCACGAACTCCTGCCCGACGATTTCGACAAGATCGAAGACAGTATCGCCTTCGCCTACAAACGCTTCCCCGTGCTGGAAACCGCTGGCATCAAGTCGGTCATCCACGGCCCGTTCACCTTTGCGCCCGACGGGAATCCGCTTGTCGGTCCCGTCCCGGGCCTGCGCAACTATTGGTCAGCCTGCGGTGTCATGGCAGGATTCTCACAGGGTGGTGGCGTCGGCCTCATGCTCGCTCAATGGATAATCGAGGGCGAATGCGAACGCGACGTGACCGCCATGGACGTCGCCCGCTTTGGTGGCTGGATCAGTCCCGGGTACACACGCCCCAAGGTCATCGAAAACTATCAAAAACGGTTTTCGGTCGCCTACCCAAACGAAGAACTGCCCGCAGCCCGCCCCAATCGCACAACGCCCATGTACGACATCTTCAGCGACATGGGTGCCGTCTGGGGTCAACAATACGGGCTGGAAGTGCCCAACTACTTTGCTCAGGGTGACGAGCCAACCTTTGAAACCCCAAGCTTCCGCCGCTCGGACGCTTTCTCCGCAACAGCGCGCGAGGTCAACGCGGTCCGAAACGGCGTCGGCATCAACGAAGTGCACAATTTCGGAAAGTACCGCGTCAGAGGGCCAAAGGCGCGCGCTTGGCTTGACCGCATCATGGCAGGCCGCGTGCCACAGCCCGGTCGCCTCTCGTTGACTCCAATGCTCAGTCCAAGGGGCAAACTGATCGGTGATTTCACAATGTCCTGCCTGAGCGAGACAGAGTTCCAGCTTACGGCCAGCTACGGCGCGCAAGCAGTACACATGCGACACTTCCAACGACATGAAGAAGACGGCGCAAGCGTCGAAAATATAAGTGATAAACGAAACGGATTCCAACTGGCGGGGCCAAAGGCGCGAGATGTGCTGCAGGCTTGCACACGCTCGGATTTGACGCGCATGAAGTTTCTCAACGTGCATCCCCTCACGATCGGTATGACTGATTGCATCGTCCAACGCGTCAGCTACACAGGCGATCTGGGCTATGAAATCTACTGCGATCCCATGGCGCAGCGTGAATTGTGGTGGACCTTGTGGGAGGCCGGTCAGGATCATGAGATCACACCATTCGGCATGCGGGCGATGATGTCCCTGCGCCTTGATAAGTTCTTCGGTTCCTGGCTGTCAGAATATTCCCCGGATTACACGGCTGCGGAAACCGGATTGGACCGCTTTATCTCATGGAAAAAGAACACGGACTTCATTGGCCGCTCCGCTGCAGAGGCCGAACGTGCAGAAGGTCCTGCCCGCCAGCTCTGTGCATTCCGCGTTGACGCGGACGATGCTGACGCTCATGGCTACGAACCTATATGGCTGGATGGTTCCGTTGTCGGTTTCTGCACGTCTGGAGGCTTCTCACACCATACGAACACATCTGTTGCACTGGGGTTCTTGCCTGCAAATCGTGTGAAAGACGGGCTGGAGGTTGAGATCGAAATCCTCGGCCAGATGCGCAGGGCAACAATGACCACAACACCGCTCTTTGACCCGAACGGCACCCGCATGCGCGGCTAGGTCCTCTTCAGTGTTTCAAAAGTCTCGGGTGAGTCCCGCCAGCGACGAGGGCTGCCCCCATCACAATGGTGTCGAGCGTCCGCGCGCCCGTGTTGCGGCAGTCCTTCTGCGCCTTTAGGATACACCCATGATGCCGATCCTCATCCTCGCCGCCGGTGCCGCGTCGCGCATGCGTGGCGCGGACAAGCTGATGCAAGACGTGGACGGCCAGCCACTTCTGGGGCGACTGATCAAGATCGCGCAGGCGGTCAGCGTTGATGTCCGCGTCGCCCTGCCCCCGGAACCGCATCCGCGGCACACACTTGTTGCACAGACCAAAGCGCAGCCCATCACCGTGCACGACGCGGCGGAAGGCATGGGCGCAAGCCTGCGCACGATCTTTGCCACTTTGGGTCCGCAGGACACACACGCCATGCTGCTCTTGAGCGACCTGCCAGACATCACAGAGAACGATATTCTCAAGGTCCAGAAAGCGATAAACACCCATCCCAATGCACTGATATGGCGCGGCGCGACTGAAGATGGGCGCGGCGGTCACCCGATCATCTTTGAAAGAACGCTATTCCCAGCATTCGCAAAGCTGCGTGGAGACGATGGCGGGCGCGATATCGTCAAACAAGCGGGCAACAGGGTGCACCTGGTCCCCCTGCCCGGTACACGCGCGCGTCTGGATCTGGATACGCCAGAGGATTGGGCCGAATGGCGCGCGGCCCGTCACATCACCTAAGCCGATCCACGAGGGTGTGTGCCTCGTGCTGTTTCAAGGACAATCGCGCTGAACTATACGTGTCCAGCCCCGCGAGCGTGTCGAGTTCCGGGAAAAGCGTCAGGATCTCTTGTCGTTGTTCTGCACCGATGCCACGCAACGAGTGATCACCCGGCTGGAAGCTTTCTGACCACGCGCCCTCTGCTAGCACAACCTCGTGTTGATCGAACATCAAGTGCAGATAGCTGACAGCACCAGTCTGGACCTGATCTACACCGTCCAGACCTGTCAGGTGTTTGGCAGCGATCAGAACTTCACGCTCTTGGAACATCATCTCAGCCAGATCGGATTTGACCAGCATACGGTGCTGCGGCGATACAAGCATATCGCGTTCGGGCAGTTCCTTGCCAAGCGCACCGGCGCGGATCAGCACTGGTTGAACCGCGTCATTCATATGCATCTCGTTCGGCATAAGATCACGGCGTCCAACCCAACGCAGGGTTTGTGCGCCATTGTCACGGGTAATGACCTTATCGCCTGCTTTGAGCTTCTCAACAGCAACCTCGCCCTTTGGCGTTGCGATACGCGTACCCGGAGTGAAACAAATGATGATCTGCTCGATCTCGGAATAGGTGACGCGACGCGCGACGTTTCCGTTGTCATCAAGCAATTCGACGGTGCCTGATTCCGAGCCCGGTCCGTCGGGCAGAACGTTCGCCCGCACACCGGACAGATCGAGAATATCGATATCTGACCCGTCAGCATCTTCACCACCGACGATGTTGTGGTTGCCCAATCCGTCGAAATTGAAGCGGTCAGATCCCGTGCCACCTTGAGCTTGATCGTTGTCGGGGCCCAGCGTGATCAGGTCCTCGCCGTCACCGCCCAGCAGCGTATCATCACCAGTTCCACCAATCAGCGTGTCGTTGCCCGCACCGCCGATCAACTCGTCTTGGCCCTGGCCGCCGTCCAGCACGTCATTCCCTTCGCCACCGTCGATGTCGTCATCGCCCTGGCCACCAGACAGACTGTCGTCACCACCCTGACCAAAGATGACATCCTGGCCCGCACCTCCGTCAATCGTGTCATCTCCGGCTTCGATTGGCGTCACAACAACATCGTCGATCAGGTCACCCGAGAACGAAAAGCCTGAATTTGTGTTCCGGGCTTCTAGGGTAAACTCAATGAATTCGCGGTTCTCGAATGAGGCAGAGAACCATGCATCCTGATCGCTTGGATTGTTCTGTTCCGTGCCTGCAGCGGTGACAGTCCCACCGCTGGTTGTCACGTTTAGCGAAGTGTCAGCATCAGTTGCGAAGGCGGTGAAACTGCTTGCGTCAATCGTGACAGCCTCCTGGTCACCAGGACTGTTGCGGTCAAGGTCATTGACGGTTGCAGTTGAATTCAACGCGACGGGTGTGCCAGTTGTCGCATTGGGGCTATCGGGGATGAAAAATTCCATACGGAAGCTGGCGGTATCGCCAGTTCCATTGCCGTTCATCAGGATTTCCGAACCGTTGCCTCCCGACAGGTCGACACGCAGGTTCGGATCAGACTTGGACACCAATACGATCCGGGCTGACACCTGAGTGCCATCCTCCAGCTGAGCAACTTTGCGGTAGACGGCGAACGTACCCGGCTGCGCATTGTTGTCCGCACCGTCGCGCGTGACCAGATTGTTAATGTCGATGACCAAGGGCGTAGCGTCGTTGCCCGGGGCAGTGCCTTCGCCCACATCCCCAAACAGCGTATCATTGCCGCCGCCGCCCTGAATACTGTCGTCGCCGCCTTCGCCCGACACCAGATCCGCCCCGCCCAAGGATTGGATCGTATCGTCTTCATTCGTTCCCTGGAGGGTGTCGTTGTTCGACGTTCCGTTGATATTGGCCATGGCAGCTGCCCTTCATATTCGCTCATAATGAAAGGGGATTATGAACTGCCCCCACAGACCAAACACCCAAGCCTCGGTGTTAATTCAAAGTTGAGCCAAATTCAGGGGGAAAAACTGAAAGACAGTAAACGTGCACATTATTCGTGCACAAAGATGCCGCAATGCAGCGACATACGTTGCCGTAGAAGAAACAATTCGGCATTTTTACCCGTATTGAACACAGAAAACGGGTGCACCCCCCATGCCCCGTTCCCTGCGCCCCCGCGAATCATCGCGGGGAGTCGCATCGCGATCTCAGCATCGAGCCGGAGGCTTAATGCGAGAGGAGATGCGCTTCGTGCTTCTTCAGGCTCCGACGAGCGGACGCGTATATGCCTGATTCCTCACTGTTTTCCAGTTCCGGGAACAGCTCGAGGATTTCGCTGCGCTGCGCGTCTGTCATCGCGTTCAACGTCATATCACCGGGCTGGAAGCTTTCCGTCCATGCGCCGTCGGACAGAATGACTTCGTGCTGGTCAAACATGACGTGGATATACGTCGTACCCGATACGTCCACGACATCGATGCCATCCATAAAGGTAAGATGCTTCGCGGCCACCAGCACTTCACTTTCGTCGAAATACAGTTCCGTCTTGTCGCTGGCCATCAATACCCTGTGCTGGGGTGACACGAGCATATCACGCTCCGGCAGGCCCCGACCAAGCGCACCTTGCTGGATCAGGACTGGACGCAGATGTTGGGCGCGAGCCAGCTCTTCACCCGACATCTCACGGCGTCCCACCCATCGGATTTCCTGAATGCCATTGTCACGTGTGATCACGCGGTCCCCGACCTGCAGTTCTTCAATACGACGCTCGCCCACCGGGGTCGCAATCATCGTACCGGGCGTGAAGCAGGGAATAACCTCTTCGATGTCGGTGAATGTCAGCGTGCCTGCCGGGTCACCGTTCTCATCGAAGTAGTTGACCACCCCGTCAAAGCCGTTGCCGCCTGCGTCGGGGTTTGTAAAGACAACCTGAAGCGACCCGTTATTCGGCGCAGAGCCACGCAAGTCCAGGGTGTCAAAGTCGTCTCCGCCGCCGCCACCGTCAACAACTTCGCCCGCATCGACATTGATGAACAGGTCACGGTCATCACCGCCGGACATGATGTCCTGACCACCGTTGCCGCCATCGATGGTGTCGTTGCCGCTGCCACCGTCGATGACATCATCACCGGTCGATCCAAGGATCGAGTCATTGCCGGCCTCACCGCTCAGCGTATCGTCGCCGGTGCCGCCGTCGATCACATCGTCACCGTCGCCACCAGACAGAACGTCTGCGCCGTTGCCGCCCAAGATAGTGTCGTTGCCGTCGCCCCCGTCTACGGTGTCGGCCTGACGGCCACCATCAATGAAATCATTGCCTTCACCGCCAAGGATTGTGTCATTGCCCTGACCGCCCAACAGGCTGTCATCGCCGATGCCACCGTCGATCAGGTCGTCATCGATCTCACCATCGATAGTGTCGTTGCCCTCTTCACCAAACAGCTCGTCATCATCATCGGCGCCAAAGATCAGGTCGTTACCCTCACCGCCGAACACCGTATCCTGACCATTGTCAGGACGTGGATCAGCTGGGAAGATCGGGTTCGATCCATCGTCTTCGATGTTGAGTTGGTCCAGACCCAGATCGGGGTCGTTGCCTGCAAAGATCGTGTCGTCGCCGACGCCACCTTCGATCAGGTCATTGCCCTCACCACCCACGATGCGGTCAAAGCCTTCATCACCGGAAATCTCGTCATCATCGATACCGCCATCAATGACATCGTTGCCGGTGCCACCCACGATGGTGTCGGCGTCGTCACCGGTGCTGATGGTGTCGTCACCAGCCCCGCCATCAACAAAGTCGAGGTCGTTGTTCGGGTCATCATCCGCCGGGAAACCAAAGGGGAAGCCCGGCGCAGGCGTTCCATCGTCGTTCGGGAAGCCCAGATCCGGCGCAATGTCACCATTGCCGGTCTCGATCAGGTCATCGCCGTCGCCGCCATCAACAACATCATCACCCTGGCCCGCGATAACGGTGTCGTTGCCACCGCCTGCTTCGATGATGTCATCATCTGCATCGTCCGGATCGTTCGAGAATATGTTGTCGCCGCTGTCGACCATGTCGCCTTCGGGATCGCCGGTATAATTGTCGTCGATCAATTCGCCGTCGTCGGTGCCTTCGACAATGCCGTCCAATGGATTCGGCTCAACCGTCACGGTGACCTGGGCGCTGTCAAAGCCACCCTGATCATCCGTTATGGTGTAGTCGATGGTCGCGTCGCCTTCGAAGCCGTCATTTGGCGTGAAGGTCAGCGTTCCGTCGCCGTTGATCACCACATCCCCATCGGGCGAGGTCGCCTCGGTCACCCGCAGCGCATCACCATCCACGTCCGTGTCATTGTCGAGCACCGGAATGGTGACAGCCGTATTGAACGGCGTCGTCTCGGCATCGTCCGCCGCCTCGGGCGCATCGTTGACCGGTGTTACCTCGATGACCAGTTCAGCCGTATCGGTCCCACCATTGCCGTCTGCGATCGTGTAGGTGATCGTTGCGGTGCCGTTGAAATTCTCGGCCGGTGTAAAGGTGATCGTACCATCGGGATTGATGTCTGCTTCACCCTGCTCTGCCGGAACCACGGCGGAGATCACGGTCAGATCATCGCCATCTGCATCACTGTCATTGCCAAGAACATCAACGGTGACAGGTGTATCTTCCTCGGTCGTGTCGGCATCGTCTTCGGCAACAGGGCCATCATTGACCGCCCCAACCGACACAACGGCTTCACCGGTGTCTTCACCGCCATTGCCGTCAACAACCGTGTACGTGATCGTCGCGGGGCCATTGAAGTTCAGAGCGGGCGTAAAGGTCACGGTCCCGTCGCCATTGTCGACAACCGAACCCTCAGCAGGATCAACGCTCACTGATCCGATGCTCAGGTCATCACCATCCACATCCGTATCGTTGCCCAGCAGGTCAACGACCACCGCCACGTCCTCATCCGTGGTTTCGATGTCGTCCACGGCCACGGGGTCGTCATTGACAGGGTTCACGGTCACTGCGACTTCGGCAGCAGACGTGCCGCCTTGGCCGTCCGAGATTGAATACGAGATCGTCGCATCGCCGTTGAAGTTCTCAGCAGGTGTAAACAGTAAATCGTTGCCGACAATCTCAACCATGCCCTGATCTGCAGGCACCGATGCACCGGTGATTGTCAGGTCGTCGCCGTCAAGATCGGTGTCATTGACCAGAACGTCGATGGTTACCGGCGTGTCTTCGTCAGTTTCAGCCACATCATCGTTCGCCGTCGGGCCATCGTTGACCGCACCGACGTTGACAATGGCCTGACCATCATCCGTCCCACCAGCACCGTCCGACACGGTATAGTCGATGGTTGCCGTCCCGTTGAAGTTCGGCGCGGGGGTAAAAGTTACAGTACCGTCTCCATTGTCGACGACCGAGCCCTGGTCGGCAGGCACAGACACGGACGCCAGCGTCAGGTCGTCACCATCCACATCCGTGTCATTGCCCAAGAGGTCGATGACAACGGCCTCGTCCTCCATCGTGTCCGCCAGATCATCAACAGCGACAGGATCGTCATTGACCGGATTGACAGTGACCACGACCTCGGCCGTGTCGGTGCCACCGTTGCCGTCCTCGATGGAATAGGAAATAGTCGCATCGCCATTGAAATTCTCAGCCGGGGTGAACAGCAGCTCGTTGTTCACGATCTCGACCGTGCCCTGATCGGCTGGAACTGATGCGCCGGTGATAGTGAGCGCGTCGCCATCCACATCCGTGTCATTGGCCAATGCGTCGATGGTCACCGGCATGTCTTCGTCTGTGCTGACGGCATCATTGACGGCATCAGGCGCGTCATTGACGGGGTTCACAGTCACGTTGACGGTCGCCGTATCTTCGCCACCCTGATCGTCCGTAATGGTGTAGGTGATCGTAGTCGGGCCGTTGAAATTCTCGTTTGGCTCAAAGGTCAGCGTGCCATCAGGATTGATGGTAACAACGCCGTCCGGCGACATAGCTTCGGTCACACGCAGCGCGTCGCCATCGGGGTCACTGTCGTTGTCAAGCACGGCGATATCAACGCTGCCGTCTTCATCGACTTCCGCTGCATCGTCAACGGCTTCGGGACCACGGTTGATCTCGTCACCAATGACCTCTTCAATCTCGGTAAAGGTCAGGGTCAGCCCGTTTGGATTGCCATCCGCATCCACGAAGACGACGGTGCCATTGATGCCGTTGCCGTTGCTGTCCGGCGTAACACTTTCCAGGAAGAACGGTCCCTGACCCGTCAGGTCCAGAACGTCACGGTCGGTGTTTTCTGCCGGATTGGTGCTGAAGCCACCGGCTCCACCGTCGACCTCATCGCCCGCACCGCCAAAAATTGTGTCGGCATCATCACCGCCGCTCAGCAGGTCAGCGCCCGCTCCGCCAGAGATGACGTCATCGCCCTCTTCGCCAAAGACCATGTCGCTACCGGCATCGCCGTTCAGCGTGTCATCACCGGATTGGCCATGGATCCAGTCGTTGCCACTGCCTCCGTCGACAGAGTCGTCGCCGGGTCCCATCCAGATTTCGTCGTTGCCCGCGCCACCAAAACCGGTGTCATTGCCCGATCCGCCAATCAGGACATCACGCCCGGCACCACCATCCAGAACGTCATTGCCACGGCCACCCTCAAGACGATCATTGCCGTCACCACCAACCAGGCTGTCATTATCATCTTCGCCGCGCAGCGTATCGTGGCCGCCCTCACCAAAAATGGTGTCGTCACCGTCGCCACCTTCCAGGATGTCGTCGCCGTCGGCGCCATCATCCACGATTGGTGCGTCAAAATAGACGTCGGTGATGTTGATCCCGGAATTGTTGCCGCCATCCTGTTCATGTTCGATGACAATGCGGGCCACAGGACCCGGGATGCTGACCAGCAGCGAATACTCTTCCGATGTGTCGGGCAGATAGCCACCATTGCTGTCAGCGGTGTCGTTGCCTGCAACGCCATCGGTGTCCAGCAGGGTCAGATTGCTGCCACCCTCAAGGTTGACGACGATCTGTTGACCAGCCGCGTCATATGCCGTGACGCGCACCACACCATCGCCGTCGATGTCGTTGATCCGGAAAGACACATCTCCGACCGGTGCAGAGAACTCAAGCTGGTAATCAGCCGAGTTTCCATGCCCGTTCAATATGTTATCGAGCGAACTGTTGTTGTCGATGGAATTGCCGTCACCGTCGATGTTCTGAGTGTTCTGGGTATCGTTCGACTGGATCGTGCGGGATGCACCGGACTGGTTGAGCACCGTAAAGGACACTTCGACGTTGCCGGTGTCCTGCGTGAAATTGCCGAGGTTGTTGCCATCACCGAAGGGGGATTTTTCCCACTCGAAAACTTCGCGTTCGGAAACACCGGCTCCGGGCCCGGCATAATTGCTGTCGCCAAAGATGACGTCGTCACCGTCGCCGCCCTCGACACTGTCATTGCCGCTGCCAGCATACACCTCGTCGTCCGCGCGACCGGCTTCGACCGTGTCGTTGCCACCCAGAGCATCCACGATGTCATCGTCGCGGTTTTCGCCCGGCAGGATCTGATCATTTGCGTCAATGCAATCGCCCTCAGGATCGTCGTCATAGGCGGCATCAATCAGGTTACCCTCATTGTCGCCTTCAACCACGCCATCAAGGCCCGAGGTGTCGAACACAAGGTTGTCGATGGCACCCGACCCTTTCAGCTCGACTTCCATCCGCAACACACCAGAGACATCGAAATCAACCATCGTCTGGCCATTGTTGTCAGTGTCGTCGATCTTGATCTTATCGATCTCGTTGCCATGGGCATCGTAAAAGCGCACATATGCGCCCTCTTCGATATCCAGGAATGTCAGTCGGTTGATGGCGGAAGGTTCGTCAAAGACAAAGTTGATCTTGCCACCGCTGGCGTTGTCATCCGGGTCGCTGCTGTCGCCATCTTCCGAAATGATAAGCGCACCGCCCAGGTTCGTGGTCGCCAGATCGCCATCCTGCCCGGTAGGCTGCGCCGTGTTGAACACCATGGCTTGGTTTGAACCGCCAGTGGCCGAAATCGTCACGCCTTGGGTCGCAAATTCGTTATCGACGACGGTTCCTGAAGCAAGGGCATTAAAGTCTATGAACTTGGTCATATTTCGGAACTCCTAGGCGTGGCTACGCGCAGCACGCAACGCGCGCGACCGGAACAATTGCACAAAGAACAGAGAACTCGGGCACGGCGGCGTCGCAGGTGATTACCGTCGTCGGCATCAGCTGTCTGGTTGTTGGCGCCATGGGTACGTCTCCATCAATCACTCACTATTCTCCCAAGGCGAAGCGACGCACCTATCGGTCGGGCGGTCCGCACACACGCTTGAGCAAATGGAGAGAGAGGTGATCGCCTACGACCGGCAAACCGGTAGCGTTCCGGCAAACGCATCTCACAGCGGTTGCTCAGCAACGTAGCGAACACACTCCTCGCACTTTTCAATGCGTCTTGTGCGGTCGTCCCCTTGACCTACAGACATCGCCCCCCAGTTGGGCAAGATCGTTCTTACGGTCACATTTGATGCAAAAAAAGGGAAAAATGTTCGAAAAGTGGCACCATCAGCGCAAACAGACGCACACAATCCCCAAATAGGCGAACTTTTTTACCACCCTTGATTGCATCTAAATGTGGAGGGTACGCATAAGTATGGGCAGAAACCCGCATAAATCACTGTAGAAGAACATTTTAAGTGCATTCCCGCTTGTCAACGGATTCACCTTCAAGTTCACTCGATCATGACAGTTAACCACGGATAATTTTGCCGTGTTTCTGCCAGATTTTGTGGTGCTTATGTTCTCAAACCGCGATCAATGAACAAAAAGATACCATAATGATGCGATCTGCCCAACAGGGCAGCGGTCGCCACGAATCGCTTGAGATAAATTTACCAAGATGACATCGCCGTGTAGCGATCGAGCAGTTTCCAAAGCGCTTCGAAAAGGCGATGTCGTCCTCACCGCCAGCAAAGCACGGCCAGGCCTTTACGCAATCATTGTGCAAGATATCGAGCAGACAAACCTGAGCACGCTAAAAATTGGCCATGCACGGTCACATCCATAATAAGAGGCTGGTACCCAAGGCCGGACTCGAACCGGCACGCCCGCAAAGGCGGGGGATTTTGAATCCCCTGCGTCTACCATTCCGCCACTTGGGCCTCAGGACTGTCGGATACCGAAGTGCTGCGGCAGGGGCAAGCGCAAAGCGACTTGACCTCCCTTCCCGCCCATGGTCTGCCGCCTCGCATGATAAAGCGACTGTATGACTGGACCATGGGATGGGCCAATCACCCGAACGCGCTGTGGGTATTGGCTGTTGTTGCATTTGTGGAAAGCTCGGTCTTTCCGATCCCGCCCGACGTCCTGATGATCCCCATGATCCTGGCCGCGCCGCACCGGGCATGGCTGATTGCAGGTGTGGCCCTCGTCGCCTCGGTTCTCGGGGGATTGCTTGGCTATGCCATCGGTGCGGCGGCCTTCGAAACCATCGGCCAACCCATCCTTGCCGCGCTTGGAAAGGCGGACGCGATGGAAGCGTTCAACACACGTTTCAATGATTTCGGCTTCTGGGCCGTCTTGACCGCTGGTGTGACCCCTTTTCCTTACAAAGTGGTCACCATCATGTCCGGCTGGACGGGCATGCCGCTCGCGACCTTCATGGCCACATCGGTCCTCGCTCGCGGCCTGCGCTTTTTTATCGTCGCCGGACTGCTTTGGAAGTTTGGCGCACCCATTCGTGATTTCATCGAGCGCCGTCTTGGGTTGATGTTCACCCTGTTCGTCGTGATCCTTGTGGGCGGATTTCTGGCTGTGGGGGCACTATGAAACAACAAAGTCTTGTTGCATTGGCGGCGGGCGGCTCGGTCGCATTGCTTCTGGGGGCGTTTGCCTTCCAACATCTTGGCGGTTTGCCGCCTTGCAAACTGTGCATCTGGCAGCGCTACCCACACGTGGCAGCAATTGTGTTGGGTGCACTGGCCCTGTTTGTCCCCCTCCCCGTTCTTGTTGGTCTGGGCGCCATCGCGGCTCTCAGCACCGCAGGCGTTGGCGCCTACCACGTCGGAGTTGAACAAGGCTGGTGGGAAGGACCAACCAGTTGCTCTGCCGGTGCCGTCGACAATCTTGACCCCGATGAACTGTTCGACCAGATCATGGCCGCGCCCCTGATCCGCTGTGACGAAATCGCCTGGCAGTTCGCCGGGCTCAGCATGGCGGGCTGGAACATGGTCCTGTCACTGGTGCTTGCCGGGGTCTGGATCGCCGCCCTTCGGGTTAGGCCGACTTCCGCGTAGACAACAAAAGCGACGTCTCGCTGGCCACAACCCCATCCAGTTTACGGATGCCGAACAGGACTTTGTCGAACTGCTCCAACGTGTCGGTGCCGATCTCGACAATCACATCCCAGCGGCCATTGGTTGAGTGAACAGCGCGAATCTCAACCATGCCCTGCAGTTGGCGGATGATGCGTTCCGTGCCACGCCCCTCGATCGCGATCATCATCAGCCCTCGCACCGGGTCGCAGGCCGTGTCGGCACGTACAACCACGGTAAAGCCCAGGATGTCGCCACGCGCCTGCAGTTTCTCGATCCGGGATCGCACCGTTGTGCGCGACAACCCAAGGCGGATGGACAGGTCAGACAGCGATGCACGCGCATCGTGGCGCAACGCGGCAATCAACCGATTGTCGGTTTCATCCATCTTGGTCTCCATTTTGATCAATCATGTTTCGATACGGACAAAACGGTCGCTTGTCCACGACACGAATTGCGCAAATCTGTTCACAACAGCGACGAGGTGCGGAATGGAAGCCAGGACAATCGAATTGATCGGGGTGCCGATGGACAGCGGTAAGCGGCGGCAAGGCTGTCTGATGGGTCCGGATGCGCTGCGCACCGCCGGTCTGCGAAAAGCGCTGACCGATCTCGGGCACGGCGTTTCAGATCGCGGCAACGTCTCGCCCGCTCCGTTCACCGAAGACACCACCGGGCGACTACACGCACCCCAAGAAACAATAGCTTGGACTCGGGCCCTGTCAGATATGGCGGAAAGCACGCCCGCAACATCCATCCCGATTTTCATGGGCGGTGACCACGCGCTTGCGCTGGGAACGGTCCGCGGCGTCGCAAATGCTGCAGCGCAACAGGATCGCCCGCTCTTTGTCCTCTGGCTCGATGCGCATACCGACTACCACACGCCCGAAACGACAGCTTCCGGCAACCTGCACGGCACCCCTATGGGATACGTGACCGGGCGGCCCGGCTTCGACGACTTTCCGCAGATCACGCACCCTGTCTCACACGAAAACATTGCCATGCTCGGATTGCGCTCTGTCGATGTAGAAGAACGTGCGGCCCTCGAACAAAGCGACGTCACCTACGTCGACATGCGCCACATCGACGAACACGGGATCGCAAAACCGCTGGCCGCATTCCTAGACCGCGTGACCAAGGCACATGGCCTGCTGCACGTGTCGCTGGACGTGGATTTTCTCGACCCATCAGTCGCCCCGGCGGTCGGTACCACCGTCCCTGGAGGCGCCACTATCCGCGAAGCGCATCTGGTGATGGAGATGATCTGCGACAGCGGTCTGATGACCTCGCTCGATATCGTGGAACTCAACCCGTTTCTCGATGAACGCGGACGCACCGCACAATTGATGGTCGACCTTGTCGCCTCGGCCTTTGGGCGCCGCATCTTCGACCGCCCCACCCGCGCGTATTGAAAGGACATATGATGGAACCTTCGGATAAGGCCCTCGTGCCTTTCGTATCAGTCGACCACATGATGCAACTGATCCATCACATCGGCGTGCCGGACATGTTGCGCGGGCTGGCCTCTTACATCGAGGACGATTTCAAACGGTGGGAGCTGTTTGACAAAACGCCACGCATCGCCAGTCATTCCGCCGAAGGCGTCATCGAACTGATGCCCACGTCGGATGGCGAAACCTACGGGTTCAAATACGTCAACGGCCATCCGAAGAACACCGCTGAGGGGCTGCAAACCGTGACGGCATTTGGGCTTCTGGCGGATGTAGACACAGGCTACCCCGTGCTTTTGACTGAGATGACGATGCTGACAGCCATGCGCACAGCAGCGACATCCGCAATGGTCGCACGGGCGCTAGCGCCGAAGGGTGCGAAAACGATGGCCATGATCGGGAACGGCGCGCAATCCGAATTTCAGTCCATAGCGATGCGGGCCATTGCCGAAATTGACGAAGTACGGCTTTACGACATCGACCCAGCCGCCACTGCAAAATGTGCGGCAAACCTCGCCGGATCTGGCCTTAAGGTTACGACCTGCAGAACAGCAGAGGATGCCATTCAAGGCGCCCAAATCCTTACCACGTGCACCGCTGACAAAGCTTATGCCACGATCCTGACAGACAACATGGTTGGCGCAGGGGTGCACATCAACGCCATCGGCGGCGACTGCCCGGGCAAGACGGAAATCGCACCAGCGATCTTGCAGCGTGGCGACATCTTTGTTGAATACCCGCCCCAGACCCGGATTGAAGGCGACATCCAGCAACTGGATGATGACCACCCAGTGACCGAGATCTGGCAGGTCCTCACCGGGCAGGCGCGAGGCCGCACATCAGAAAAGCAGATCACAATCTTCGACAGCGTTGGTTTCGCGATCGAGGATTTCTCAGCCCTGCGTTTTGTACGCGATCGGATCGAAGAAACAGAGTTTTTTCATCCGCTTGATCTGTTGGCAGACCCGGATGATCCACGTGACCTATTTGGAATGCTGACAAGGGCCAAAGACTAACGACCAAAGCATGCACTCAGCCTATTTTGATCCGGCTTGGTCGGTTGAAGTGCAGCGCAAGGCCTGATTTGCACACAGGTTGCCTGTTGCCGATCTTACCTTACGGTGTCGCGACCATTGGCAGGATCAAACCCCACTGTGTCTCTTCAGGTGGTCCAGCAGGTTCGAAGCCGACTTTTCGATAGACCGAAATCGCACGCTTGTTTTCAGGGTGCGGGTCAGTCCCAATCATCGGAGCGCCTTGGTTAAAGAGTGCTTGCATCCTCATCCCGATAAAGGCTGAGCCATGCCCGACGCCTACCAGTTCGGGATCGCCAATGTACTGATCAATGCCCCTTGATCCCTTTGGGAGATGAGCAAAATGATGACCTTCCCATCCGTGTACAGTGTAGTCCTGCATATACGCAAAAGGCCGACCATCTAACGAGACGATCCAGCGAGATACGCGAAGATCGTATATCTCTTCCTCATCATGTGGTTCTTCTGAGTCCCACCATTCTCGAACATGTGGCTCGGCCTGCCATTTCATTAGCAGATCGAGGTCATTCATCGTCACTTGGCGAAAATCGTATGCTTTGGCGGCGATCATTGCACTAGTTTAGCAAATTGTCGGCCGGACTGGCTCCAAAGTCCATTGCGCCATCTTAGAATTTGCCAGCCAGCTCACGCCCTATAAGATTTGCGGTCAGGTGCAATGCGCCTTCGCCGTACCGGTGTCTTACCATCTCAAATGACTTGAAGCGGCACGTCCAGCTACTCAGACAACACTCCCAGGCGCGGTTCTGTCAGGGATGTAACGACAACCCGACCGTCGGGCAGCGTCACTGCTCCTGTGGTCAATGCATAAGCGCCGCCTGGGTCCTGAAGCGTTTCGATCACCTCACCATACTCTGTGATACGCAGCACAAAGCCATATCGCGTTGGCGCGGGACGCAACGCATCTGGAAGGCGCATGACCATGCGACGCCAGAACGGTGCGCCTGACAAACCGTCCATGATCGCGTTGCGCGGGCTCACGAGCCCAACCCAGAACGTCCCGTCTGTCGCCGGATTAATGTTGTCCGGAAAACCCGGCAGGTTATCCAAAATCACCTCACCCGGTGTGCCATCCACCGGAAAGCGCCAGATCCGGTAGTCTCCTGTCTCCACAACAAAAACCGCGTCTTCGCTTTCGTTGAGCGCCAATCCATTGGCAAAGGTCAAACCGGAGGAGAAAACGGTCGTTTCCGCCTTAGCCGGATCATATTTCAACACACGTCCATTTGCCGAGTGCTCGACCAGATCAAGCACTGACGCCGCCAGTGTTCCACCGCTTGCTTCGGCACCAAACCGGGTCGAGGCATCGGTGAAATACACTACACCGTCGGCCTTTACGTCGAGGTCATCCGCATAAAGAATCGGACTGCCGTCGTCGGTCGCGTCAGTTAGCAGTGTGACCACGCCCGCGCGGTCGATGGCCAGCAGACCACGGTAAGCATCCGCAACGTACAGTGTGCCTTCGCCGCCAAACTCAATACCCAAAGGCCTGCCATCCGTTTGTGCAAAGGATGTGATGCTGCCATCGTTCTCGACGCGAATGATCTCGCCCTCATGGGTCGCTGCGTAGATCAGCCCATCGGGGCCAACATCAGCATCCTCCGGCCCGCTGCGTCCATCAAGGTCGATGAAATCCAGCGCCGTCAGCCGTTCGTTCGCAGCAAACGCTCCCTCATAGCCTGCATCCTCTGGCGCCGACCACGCCACAGGCTTCACGGGCACCGGCCAAAGTGCAAGATAGGCGACAAGGCCTATGGCAATGGCTGCTATTCCACGAAACACGAGCCTCACGCATCCTCTCCTTCTTCCAGCACGCCGGCGCTGAGGCCAAACCTTTCTGCGAGCGTTTCAAGCATCATCCCACAGCACCCTACATCTTGCTCGGCAATCCGTGCACACCCCATCGAAAACGGACGTACGGCGCAGCCTTACGCGCAAGGACGACGGATGGCGCTCCAAGTGTCGAAAACCTCAATAGACTTCCGCATACGTTGACTTGTGCGGTTGAAACAAAACAGCAGGCAAAAAGGGCAAACCACGAAAGCGCGTAGATCGCGGTCGCCCACAGAGACTTACCAAAACTGCTCAATCCCAAGGATTTGGTCAGCCGCATGTTGCTCTTCGGGACGGAAGAAACCGCCCCGATAATTCATAACACTACCGCAGCATCGACTCAGTCGTCGCGGTGCACCTTCTCACGGCGTTCGTGACGCTCCTGAGCTTCAAGGCTCATCGTTGCGATCGGACGTGCATCCAGACGCTTCAGCGAAATCGGCTCGCCCGTCACGATGCAGTACCCGTACTCACCTTCATCGATCCGGCGCAATGCGCTGTCGATCTTGGCTACAAGCTTGCGCTGCCGATCACGGGTGCGCAGCTCGAGCGCGCGATCCGTTTCCTCAGATGCGCGATCCGCGACATCGGGGATGTTCCGCGTCCCGTCTTGCAGCCCTTCGATTGTATCCTTGCTGCCTGCAAGCAACTCGGACTTCCAGTTCAGCAGTTTGCGACGAAAATACTCGACTTGCCGATCATTCATGAACGGCTCGTCTTCTGCCGGGCGATAGTCATCCGGCAGGAACACTTCCTGTTTCATTAGCTTCCCCTCGATGTGACTGACGTTGGCCATCAACGGTTCCCCAGTTGGTCCAGTGTTTTGCCCCGATCAGCTCCCTGCCGCAGCGTCTATCCGAGGCACCAAGGATTGTCACTACCCATTCCCGCTCCAGATTGGCTAAAAGCAGCTTGATCAACACAATGCCGCAACAGGGTAAACAAACATGAAATTCCAAGGCACCGATGCCTATGTCGCGACCGACGACCTAACCATTGCGGTGAATGCCGCCGTTACACTTGAACGGCCCCTGCTCGTAAAGGGCGAGCCGGGCACAGGAAAAACCGAGCTGGCCAAACAGGTCGCACGTGGTCTGGGATTGCGTTTGATCGAATGGAACATCAAGTCGACGACGCGCGCGCAGCAGGGTCTTTATGAATATGACGCCGTGAGCCGCCTGCGCGATAGCCAATTGGGCGAAGACAAGGTCCACGACGTGTCGAATTACATCAAGAAAGGCAAGCTCTGGGAGGCGTTCGAAGCTGACGAAAAGGTCGTTCTGCTGATCGATGAAATCGACAAGGCAGACATCGAATTCCCGAACGACCTGCTGCAGGAACTCGATAAGATGGAGTTCTTTGTCTACGAGACCGGCAAGACGATCCAAGCGCGCCAGCGGCCCGTCGTGATCATTACGTCAAACAACGAAAAGGAACTGCCCGACGCGTTCCTGCGCCGCTGTTTCTTCCACTACATCCGCTTTCCCGACATGGAAACGATGAAGCAGATCGTTGCCGTCCATCACCCGGGCATCAAAGAGAGCCTGCTGACCACAGCGCTTACTCAGTTCTTCGAAATCCGCGATCAGCAAGGGCTGAAAAAGAAACCGTCGACATCCGAAGTGTTGGATTGGCTCAAGCTGCTTCTCGCCGAAGATATGAGCGCTGAAGATCTGAAATCTGACGGTGCCAACGCCTTACCCAAACTGCATGGCGCATTGCTGAAGAACGAACAGGACGTTCACCTCTTTGAACGCCTTGCCTTCATGGCGCGAGGCCAACGGTAGTCCTGACCGTTCCGCACTGAAATGAGACACATCTGTACACGCTGGCCACTACGTAGCCCGCGTGTTGCTTGCTGGCATCGAATAGTCAGCCGTGGAGTACACTTTGGACCCTACGAAGTTCATCGACTGACACGAAAACCGAGTCTTTTTCGCCACAGAAATCCACGCCGAGCAGGCCGCATAAGGATTGCGGACAAAAAGTCTTTATTTTGCCTGAATTGCTTCATACCCTGCCCAGGATGAGAGGCGAAAACGCCCGCATCCAAAATGCTAAAAGGCAGGCAGGCAGTAATAATAATGACCGGTTCCGACGCACTTATTGTGCGCCCTCTCATATTGTCGGATCGCCCCGCATGGGACGATCTGTGGACAGCATATTTGGCTTTTTACGAAACCACCCGCCCTCAAGACATCTACGACACCTACTTCGCACGGCTATTGGGCGATGACCCACAGGACTATAACTGCCTGGTTGCAGAGCTTGACGGCAAACTCGTCGGCCTGACCCACTTCCTGTTTCACCGTCATGGATGGAAAGTCGAAAACGTCTGCTATCTTCAGGATCTATACGCGGACCCGGCCGTACGTGGGCAAGGGATTGGTCGGGCGTTGATCGAAGGTGTGTATGCTGCTGCCGATGCGGCGGGCGCACCATCAGTCTACTGGCTGACACAAGACTTCAACACCGAAGCGCGCAAGCTCTATGACCGCATCGGCACCCTGTCCCCCTTCATCAAGTATGATCGGGGATGAGCATGATGCGCCGCTTTGTTCTACCCCTCGTCCTTGCGCTCAATGCCTGTGTGCCGGTCACACCCGGCGACACGCCGACCCGCGCCTTGCCTTACAGTTCCGATCTGCCACCGATGAAGACATTTGGGGCGCCACGTCCTGACAAGCCGATCCGATCCAACAACGATCTGGCTCTGGACTTCATCGAACTCAGCTTCCAACTCGAATCCGGCCGTGCCCTGCCCGTGTTCACGCGGTTCGAGGGTCCGATCGCGGTCCGGGTCACTGGCAAGCCACCCGCTTCTTTGGGCATGGACTTGCGCCGTTTGATGCATCGGCTGCGCTCCGAGGCGGATATCGATATTTACGAGGCCGCCCCCGGCAACCCGGCAAACATCACGATCGAAGCTGTGTCCCGCAGAGACATCAGCAAGGCCCTGCCCCACGCCGCATGTTTTGTGGTGCCCAACATCACGACAATATCCGAGTACAAAGCGACCCGCCGCACGCCGCGCACAAGTTGGAGCAACCTGCGCACGCGCAATAAACTGGCCATCTTCCTTCCGAACGACGCCAGCCCGCAAGAGGTGCGCGATTGCCTGCACGAAGAGCTCGCTCAGGCCATTGGTCCGCTGAATGACCTGTATCGCTTGCCTGACAGCGTCTTCAACGACGACAACGTGCATACCGTTCTGACCGGCTTCGACATGCTGATGCTCAAGGCCTATTACGCCCCGGAACTGAGGTCCGGCATGACCCGTGGCCAGGTGGCCGTGCGCCTGCCCCAGATCTTTGCCCGCATCAACCCGGGCGGGGAAAACCTGCCCGCGAAATTCGCCACCCGCACGCCGCGCGCCTGGAGCCAGGCCGTACAAACCGCCCTTGGTCCCGGTGCAACCACAGTGCAGCGCAAGGATGCCGCCAAACGCGCGCTTGAGATTGCACGTGCAATGGGATGGCGCGACCACCGCCGCGCTTTTGCCCACTACGCCAACGGGCGCTTGCTACTATCCAGTGATCCCAAGGCAGCACAGTCGCATTTCCGTGCAGCCGACCAGTTTTACGCAGCCACTCCCGGCGCCAATCTGCATCGTGCCTACGTTGCAACCCAACTGGCCGCCTATGCCATTAGTCGGGGCGACGGCGATACCGCCGTCATCACTCTAGCTCCGCACATCGACCTCGCTGCGCGCAACGAAAACGCTGCGCTGTTGTCGACCCTTCTCCTGCTTCGGGCAGAAGCGCTTGATCTGCAGGGCCGAACCGCAGAAGCACGTGCCGTCAGACTGGACAGCCTTGGGTGGGCGCGCTACGGATTCGGCTCTGATTGGGCGGTGCGGGCCAAGCTGCGGGAAATCTCCTCGCTCAGCCCACTCAAAGGGTGAGCTATCCGCCCCAACACATTGAGGGGCAAGAAAAATGATCGTTATTGCGGCGGCTGTGCTTGGCGCTTTGGTCGGTGGCTTTACCGCGAAGAAGCGTGACGGCAACCGATTGGACATCCTGCAATACGCCGCGGGCTACGCTTTGGCTTTCGTCATCGTCGGTATGATCGCAACTGTTCTGATTGATCGCGCGATGCGAGGCTGACATGTTACTGCCCTTCTTCGAAAGCCTCCGAAAGAACGGCGTGCCTGTGTCCTTGCGCGAATTCCTCGTCTTTCTTGAGGGAATGAAGGCTGGCCTGGCAACCTACGATGTCGAAGCCTTCTATTACCTTGCCCGTGTAGCGATGGTGAAGGACGAACGGAACATCGATAAGTTTGATCGGGCTTTTGCTGCGGCGTTCGAAGGGCTGGAACAGATCAGCATCGACCAGGTGCTTGAGGCCGTGGATATCCCTCAGGATTGGTTGGAAAAACTGGCCGAAAAGCATCTGTCCGAAGAAGAGCGGAAAGAGATTGAAGCCTTGGGCGGCTTCGACAAGCTCATGGACACACTCAAAAAACGCCTTGAAGAACAGAAGGGCCGACATCAGGGCGGCAATAAATGGGTCGGCACAGCGGGCACATCGCCGTTTGGCGCTTATGGATACAATCCGGAAGGTGTGCGTATCGGCCAAAAGGAAAGCCGTCACCAACGTGCAGTCAAGGTCTGGGACAAGCGTGAATTCAAAAACTTAGACGACACAGTTGAACTGGGCACACGCAATATCAAAGTGGCGTTAAAACGCCTGCGCCGCTGGGCTCGCGATGGTGCTGCTGAAGAGCTGGACCTCAACGGAACAATCCGCGCAACAGCCGAACATGGCTATCTTGACGTCAAGACCCGTCCGGAACGGCGCAATGCCGTGAAAGTACTGCTGTTTCTTGACGTGGGTGGATCAATGGACCCGCATGTGAAGATCGTCGAGGAGCTGTTTTCGGCGGCCAAATCCGAGTTCAAGCATCTCGAACACTTCTACTTCCACAACTGCCTCTATGAAGGTGTATGGCGGGACAATCGACGCCGCTGGGATGCACAGACACCCACACACGAGGTGCTGCGCACCTATGGCCCGGACTACAAATGCATCTTCGTGGGGGATGCCAGCATGTCCCCTTACGAGATTGCATATCCTGGCGGAGCAAACGAACACTGGAATCAGGAAGCCGGACAAGTATGGCTGGCCCGTGCCCGCGACCAATGGGCTTCGAACCTGTGGATCAATCCGGTGCCCGAGAAGTACTGGCCCTACACGCACTCCATCAGCATGATCCAAGAGATTTTTGGCGCCGACGCGATGGTGCCCATGACGCTTGAGGGGCTTAGCCGCGGGATGCGCGCTCTGACTCGCTAGTCTGGTCTGCATCGCCACCTATTTGTTTCAAAAAACGGCTGATTGGCATCGATCATCAGACGACCGATCTATGAGGCTTTCAACAAAACATCTCGGGTCTTAGTGTTCAATGCATGTCCAATGCTCCCATCGTCTCTATCGACCCTGCGGCTTTCCACGCTGATCCCTACCCCACTTTGGCGCAAATGCGCGATGAGACCCCTGTGTGCTTCGTACCTGAATTGGGCGCGACCCTGTTCACCCGGCGCGACGATGTGTTTCGCGAAGAAAAGCGGATCGACCTGTTTTCGAGCCATCAACCTGACGGATTGCTGACCAAGATCATGGGCTCAAACATGATGCGCAAGGACGGTGATGCTCATATGCGCGAACGAAAAGCGCTGTTTCCTGCACTCAGCCCTCGAACCGTGCGAGACATTCTGGCGCCACAGTTTCAGAATATTGTTCAAGGCCACATTGATCGCCTGAAACCGCATGGCGCGTGTGATCTGGTTACCGAATTCGCAATGCCGGTCTCAGCCGATGCTTTGCGACTTATGACCGGCCTTACCAACATGGCAGCCGCCGAGATGGATGCCGCAAGCCAAGCGATGCTGGACGCAGCAGCGAACTATCAGCGTGCTTCGGACGTCGACGCGCGCGGGCACCACTATGCGGACCGCGTGCAGTCCTTGATCGAAACGCGCTTGCCAGAGCTGCGGGCGCAACCGGATCACTCGATCATCTCTGTACTTGATCAAGCTGGGCTGACGCTCGACGAAATAGCCGGCAACGTACGCGTCATCATCGGCGGTGGCCAGAACGAACCCCGCGACGCCATAGCGGGCACTGTTTGGGCACTGCTGACGCACCCAGAGCAACGCGCGCAGATTGCCAAGGGTACGGCGAATTGGGGTAATGCGTTTGACGAATATGTGCGCCTTGTCGCGCCTATTGGAATGTCACCCAGACGTGTGGCGCGGAATGACACGGCCTGCGGTGTGGACTTTGAGGAAAACGAACTGATCTTTTTCATGTTTGGATCAGCCTGCCGAGACGCAACGCATTTCAACGACCCAGACGATTTTGACCTGAGCCGGGATACAGGCCCCGCCATTCCATTTGGAGCTGGCCCGCACTTTTGCGCAGGTGCCGCGGCCTCTCGCAGCCTGATTGCGGATCATGCCCTGCCCATGCTGTTTGACCAATTGCCCAACCTGCATCTGGACGGCGATGTCTCCTTTGCCGGATGGGCATTTCGCGGTCCGCTGACGGTTCCCGTCAGTTGGGAAACGTAAGTGAGCTTGCCGATGCCCTAAAACGCACCCATATCCTGAGCATGATCAAGTTTCTGCCCATCCTCCTTGCCCTTGTTTACGGCCTGGCGATGTACCGTTTCTCTGTCTGGCGCACAGCGCGCGAGCTGGACGAGAAATCCACGGAACTCGCTGATCCGATGTTGCGCCAGATGTGTGATCAAATGGCAGCCGCGCTCGACCTGGATCGCATCCGTGTCCACATCTACGAGATTGACCCGGTAAATGGCCTCGCCGCACCGGATGGGCGCATCTTCATCACACGCGGGTTCTACAACAAGTTCAGACAAGGTGCTGTTTCTGCATCCGAAATGGCCAGTGTGATTGCACACGAGTTGGGTCACGTCGCCCTCGGGCACAGCCGGCGTCGGATGATTGATTTTTCCGGGCAAAACGCGCTGCGCACAGCACTAGCAATGGTGCTCTCAAGGTTCATCCCCGGTATCGGCGTCTTGATCGCCAACACATTGACCACCCTGCTGGCAGCGCGCCTTTCGCGCAGCGATGAGTACGAAGCGGATGCCTATGCCGCCGCTTTGCTGACAAAAGCCGGGATCGGGATTGGCCCTCAGATATCACTCTTTGAAAAGCTCGAGGTGCTGACCAAGTCCAACTCCGGTGCCGTTCCGGCGTGGTTGATGAGCCATCCGAAAACAAAGGAACGTATCAAGGCGCTGGAGGTGTTGGACGCCAAGTGGAAGCGCGTCCCTGCGCGCTAAACCGTCGCAACGTCTTTGACGTCAACACGTTGTTTCAACGTCTTTCAAAACGCTCACAGGCAAACCGCTCCAGTGCTTTACCCAATCGCGGCAAACGCGCCTTTTTCATCAGACCGCGCATCTGCCAATCCTCACCGGACAATCGCCGCGCCTCTGACAGCACGCTTTGAGCGGCGCCGTTCACTGCGTCTGGTTGCGCTTCAAAACAGCCCAGCAGGAACCCGTCAGGATCGGCGCGCGACAACCCTTCTTCGGCCAGAATGTTACGCGGGAAATCCTTGGCATTTGATGTCAGAATGATGTCGGACGAACCCGCAATCGCGGCCGCAAGCACGTGTACATCCGCAGGGTCGGGTAGCCACAGCCGATGCTCCAACTCTGGTGGGTGCTTCACATTCGATCGTGGCCACCGCGCACCAAGCATTGCAATCTCACCCCGTGCCTGCGCCTCACCATCGGGCCCCAACCGGGCAGCGGCGCGCGCCCACTCTTCAAGAATGCGATCAGACCATTGCGGTGCAAAAAAACCTGCCGCAGCCACGCCCAAGACCACCTCTCGCATGACGGTGGGATAAAGCACGTTTGCGTCGATCAGGACTTTCATAGGCGAAAAAACAGCGCCTTGAGGTAACCGCTTTCCGCCAGCTGCGGCAACTGCGGATGATCCGGCCCGGCAAATCCGGTGTGAAGTAAAGCGGGTGACCGCCCTGCCCGTCCAATGCCACGCACAGATGCTGCACGGAACTTGGTCAAATCCGCGGCGTGCGAGCAGCTGCAGAGCCCCAGAATGCCCCCCTCGGCCAACAAGGGGGCCGCAAGGCGCGCAACCCTTTCATAGGCCCGCAAACCGGCATCCAGTGCCTTCTTGGACGGTGCAAAAGCCGGCGGGTCACAAATCACGACATCGAACTGCGCGCCTTCGTCCTGCAATGCTGCCAAAACGTCAAACGCATCACCCTGGCGCGTTTCGAACCTGTCCGCTGCACCCATCGCCATTGCCCCACCCGATGCAAGCGACAAAGCGGGAGCTGACCCGTCGACACACAAAGTAGACTGCGCGCCGCCTGCGAGCGCCGCTAGGCCAAATCCACCAACATGTGAAAACACGTCCAGCACGCGTGCGCCATTTGCAACAGACTTGGCAAAGGCGTGGTTCGGCCGCTGGTCATAAAACAAACCTGTCTTCTGCCCGGCTGCGACGTCAGCCAAATAGATCGCTCCGTTCATCGGCACCGGAATAGGTGCCTCGGGCACTTCACCGGCAAGAACGGCATTCTGATCATCCAGCCCCTCTAGCGCGCGTGTTCGCCCACTGGAATTCTTGATCAGATTGGGAATTTGCGTGACGTTTTGTAGCGCCGCAACAAGTTCATCTAAGCGTGCGTCAGCCCAAGCTGCGTTTGGTTGGATAACCGCAGTATCGCCAAACCGGTCGATGATCACGCCCGGAAGGCCATCCGCCTCCGCATGGATCAAACGATAAAATGGCGCATCGAACAGAACTTCGCGCAGAGCCAGAGCATGGGCAATGCGTTCTTCGAACCACGCTTGATCCACCACGGCATTGGGATCGCGATCCAACATGCGTCCCGCGATCTTTGACAAAGGGTTGACCGCCACGAGACCGAGCGGAGCGCGGCCATCATCTTCTAAAATGGCCAGCGTGCCGGGTGTGAGCGCCTTTGTTCGCCGGTCCAAGACCGTTTCGTTGCTATAGACCCACGGAAACCCATGCCGAATGCGACGCGCATCCGTTTTGGGACGCATACGCAGTTTCGGACGGTCGGACGGAAAAGAGGGCGCTGTCATGGCGCCCTCCTCTAATCCCATCGGCTGTCTTGTGAAAGATCAGATTTGGTTCATGGCCTGGAAGAAGCCCAATTGCGGGTTCTTGTATCCTTCAACCGTCGTCAGCTCCTGACGGATGACTTCAGCCAAGTGGTTTGTGATCCGCACCTTTTGCGTTTGGCCGCGTGCTTCTGCCCGTAGGGCCTGTTGGCCGCCGAAACCGTCCAGATCAGCCCGCACCAGACGAGGCTCGGTCAACAGTGCACCCGTTTCGGGGTTGCGGAGCGTCAGCTCGAAATTGATATTGTGCACACCGCCTACGGTGTAGCGTGCCTTTTCTGTAAGCGCATGGAACCGAAGCACTTTGACCTCCATTGCGACTGGTACAGCGCCGGAAAGCGGATCTGTACCACGCTGCATGGCCGTGTCAAAGATCGCCGCAACTTGCGCATGACGATCACCGATCGCATCACCACGCCATACGATGTCGGCCTTGGGTAGATAGCGGTTTGCCTCCGAGACAGACAGAGAGCGCGGCACGCGCACGGTAATGCTTTCCACTCTAACATCCGTCAACGGCGCAAGCAGTGGTGTCGTTTCCACCGGTGCGGATTGTGCGAACGGTAGCGCCGGTGCTTCGAAGGGAACATTTCGCGAGGCAACGTTTGTATTTGCACAGGCCGAAACAAGGCCACCCATCACCAAAAGCAATACCAGTTTCATGCGTTTCATCTTGGTCTCCAGTCAGGGCAGATGCACTGCGTCCTTTGCGTTCTGGAGTTCAACCTGAAGGGAGAATTGGGCAGAAATTAGACAAATTTGGTGCAAATAAGCGATTGTTTAGGGATGCAGAACAATGTCACGCATCGCGTTGGCGGCTGCGCCAACCACCACGACGGCGCGGTTGCGCGATCTGTTCCTGCCCATCACGCAAGGTCTGTGTCATCGGATGGTCCGGGTGATCAGCGCCGTACTGTTTTAGCAAGCCTGATAACAAATCCGCCGGAACATGCGTGCCCGGCACGCTCAATGCCCAATCCAAAAAAATGGTCCTGCATTCAGCAACGGTGATCCCATCAATGCGGTAAGCCTCGAAAATAAGGCCCTTCGGGTCCAGATCATCACCTTTTGGCATCACTCACGTTCCTCGCCTTGTGTAGTCGCATCAATGATCGCGGCTGCACGTTCCGTCATGGCAGCCAGTCGGTTTTCTGCCGCGCTTCGTGTGTCCGAGCCCACCGCCCGCATCAATACCTCTTGGCCCCCTGCCCCCAGTGCATCCGGATCAACCGCATCCACGCTGAGCAAACGCGACGCAATCTGCACACGCCACAGTAAAGCATGGGTTTCAGAAAGATGCTGTGCATCCGCGTCACTCAAAATGCCTGCGGCGACACAGGCATTCAGACCTTCCCGGACACCGGACCTAACCTCGCCCCTTAGCACGGCACCCGTTTGTGCCAGAAGCTCGATGTCCTGCAAACGTCCAGCGCCAATTTTTGCATCCCACACGGATGATGGTTGTCTGGCATCAGCAATGCGTGCGCGCATATCTGAAAGCTCAACGAGCACTACATGACGGTCACGTACTTGACCTATGATCGAACGGCGAAACTGCTCTACATCTTCGGCAAAACCCTCAGGCCCTGCCACAACCGTTGCACGCACCAGGGCCAAATGCTCCCACAACCATGCATCTTCGCGCTGATACCGCTGGAAGGCGGACCAGCTTGTCGCTACCGGCCCTTGATTGCCTGAGGGGCGCAATCGCATGTCAGCCTCATAGAGCCGTCCCTGCGCAGTTTGCGTGGTGATCGCCGTAATCATCGCTTGGGTCAGGCGGGCGTAGTAGGTGCGGGTTTGTAGCGGCCTGGGCCCATCAGATTGATCAACATCATCCGGATCATAGACGACGATCAGATCAAGGTCGGATTGTGGGGTCAGATGTCCGGCCCCCAAACTGCCCATACCAAGGATGACACCACCTCGCCCCGGCGGCGGCCCGTGTCGTTTGGCAAAATGCGCCTGCACTTCCGGCCAGAGCGCCGCGATGCTCGCCCGCGCCAGATCGCTGTATTGCTTCCCAGCCTCTGTCGCGGTCGTCAGCTGGCGCAAGTGATGAACGCCAATGCGGAAATGCCACTCCTTGGCCCAAGCGCGTATAGCGTCCAGCTTGCCTTCGTAGTCAGGTTCGGCGTCCAAACGAGCCACAGCAAGATCGGTCAGAGCAGCGCCACCCGGCCATGCGTCAAAAAAGCTGCCGCCAATCACTGCATCAAGCACAGCGGCATTGCGCGACAAGTACTGCGCCAATGCGGGCGATGTTCCCACAATATCAACCAATAGGTCGATGAGCTGCGGGTTCGCCTCGAACAGGGAAAAGAGCTGCACGCCCGCAGGCAGACCGGCAAGAAATCCGTCAAACGCGGCCAGCGCCTCTTGTGGCTTTGTCGCCGAAGACAAACGTTCCAGCAGCACAGGCTCGATGCGGTCGAACAAGGCCGCACCCCGCGCACTTCGCAGCGCGGGATAGCTGCGCCAACGCGCTTGCATGGCATCATCCAATGCAATGCTCGGTTTGGGCGCGCGGGCGTCCGGAGCAAAAAAGCCCTCGGTCTCTGAATGTACGGACGACAGGCGATCCTTCAATTCACCTTCTAACGCTGTTCGCTCGGTCCCCATCATGGCGGCCAGCCGCTCGAACCCTTCGTCGCTGCCCGGCAACTTGTGTGTCTGGGCGTCGCGCTGCATCTGGATGCGGTGTTCAATAGTACGGGCAAAGCGGTAGTGGTCCGTAAGTGTCACGGCAGTCGCATCAGGCACCCAGCCCTTGGCAGCGAGGCGGCTCAACCCAGTGACCGTATCGCGAACACGGAGATCCTGATCGCGCCCGCCTGCAATCAGCTGCCGGGTTTGAGTAAAAAACTCGATCTCGCGAATACCACCGCGCCCCAGTTTCATGTCGTGGCCGGGCAAGGTTATCGGGCCACCAGTTCCCTTGTGCGCGCGGATCGCCAGACGCATGTCGTGGGCGTCCTGCACCGCTGCAAAGTCCAGATGCCGCCGCCAAACAAAGGGACGAAGTTCATCCAAGAAAGCCTGCCCAGCCGAAAGATCGCCGGCGCAGGCCCGCGCTTTGATATAGGCGGCACGCTCCCATGTCCGCCCCAGGCTTTCGTAATAGCGTTCGGCCGCACCAGTCGACAAAACAACCGGTGTCACCGATGGATCAGGCCGCAAGCGCAAATCTGCGCGAAAAACATACCCGTCCTCGGTCAGGTCACTAAGGAGCCTGCACATCTCCTGCACCGCACGGACGCATCCCTTGCGCACACTCGCATAGTCGGACGGATCATGACGCGTCTCGTCAAAAAGGCAGATAAGATCAATGTCGGATGAGTAGTTCAGCTCAAACGCGCCCATCTTGCCCATGGCCAACACGAACAGACCCACCTCGGTGTCCGGCAGGCGTCCGCGGCGCACCTGCTCTTCAATGGCGGCGGACAACGCAACATCACATGCCATATCCGCAAGACGGGTCAACGCGCCGGTCACATCCTCAAGCGACCACGCCCCCGACAAATCTGCCAGAGCCGCCAACAGTGCAACGCGACGCTTGGCCCGCCTCAGGGCAGGCTTGAGACTGTTCAGGTCCTGGCTCGGAGGCGCCAGCACCTGCTCAAGAGCGGCATTAAAATCATCTAAAGCCGCTGGTAACCAATCAGCCTCTTTCTCCATGAGACCCGCCAAATAGGGACTGCACCCTGCTGTTCCCACGATCAGATCACGCAACGCGCCGCTGACCGCCGGGACGGCAGCTGCCGCAGCCTGCCCCCGTTCCAGAACAAACGGACGGGGCATTCGCGTGATATGATCTTTCAAGCGCATGACTGCACCATCAAAGGCAGACTGAGCGCCGTCAATGGCCCTTGCGCATGGTCGCGCGCTGAACCACAAATTCGGATCATGAGCAAAAGTCTGAAACGAGTACGCGCTGCACTGGACGCAGCAAAGATCGATACCGAAATCATGGAAACGCCGCTGGCCCGCACCGCTGCAGATGCCGCAAACGCCATAGGATGCGAGATCGACCAGATCGCGAAGTCAATCATTTTCCAAGGGCAAGACAGCGGCAAGGCCGTCCTGTTCATCACTGCGGGCGGCAATACAGTTGATGCGACCAAGGCTGCTGCCGTCGCGGGTGAGGCGTTGGGCAAGGCGGATGCTGCGCTGATCCGCGCGCAAACAGGCTTTGCCATCGGCGGCGTTTCACCCGTGGGGCACCTGAATCCGATCCGCACCTATTTGGATCCGCGCCTTGTGGATTTCGATGTTGTTTGGGCTGCAGCGGGCACTCCGCACCATGTTTTTCGGATCAAACCGGATGAGCTATGCCAAATTTCAGATGCACAACCATCTGATTTTACGACATAATTGCGGTTATGTGAAAAAGATTTACATCAACCCTTGCAACACAATGCCGTGATGCCAATCTTAGAGATGTGAAACGGCTTCACATACAGTCACACATCCTCGGGGCGCCGACCCCGCATCACGCGAAAGGTTCGAAAATGACGTCCATGTCCACCACTGCCCCCGCCCAGCACAGCGCAGGCGGTTGGTTTTCCAAGACCGAACGCTGGCTTGACGACCGTGGCAAAGGTGCCTGGATCGCGGCGATGGTCCTCGGTTTCATCTTCTTCTGGCCCATCGGCCTCGCCCTTCTTGCCTATATGATCTGGAGCAAACGCATGTTCTCTAAGTCCTGCACGACGCGCCGCATGGGCGGTGCGATGACCACGATGCGCTCGACCGGCAACTCGGCATTTGATGCCTACAAAGCCGACACGCTGCGTCGGCTGGAGGAAGAACAGCATAATTTTGAAGCCTTCCTCGAGCGTCTGCGTGAGGCCAAGGACAAATCCGAGTTCGATCAATTCATGGACGAACGCGCAAAAGCGGCAAAGTCCGAAGACTAAGCACTCCGGTCCCGGCTCTGCCCGGGACCGCTTCCAACCTCCCCTTCGGAGCACGTGAATGCAGCTCGCTGACCCCATCACGCAACCCCAGTTTTATCGCGACGTGGCCGGCAAACGGTTCATGGCGTGGATTTTTGACACGATAATTATTGGCCTCATCTGTGCGCTGATTTTGCCATTCACTGCATTTATCGCAATCTTCTTTTGGCTGGGTTTGTATGCAGTTGTTGGCTTCATGTACCGGACAATCACCTTGGCGATAGGATCGGGCACCTGGGGCATGCGCCTTATGGCCATCGAAATCCGGGATTCGTCGGGCGCTCGTCTGGATCTGGGTCAGGCATTCCTGCACACATTGGGATATACGGTCAGCTGGGCTGTTGTGCCCCTCCAACTGATTTCAATTGTGTTAATGGCCACATCCAATCGCGGTCAGGGTTTGACTGACATCGTGATGGGAAGTGCTGCATTAAATCGGCGCGCGCGCGCCTGAGGGCACGTTACACACTTGCCAGCAATGCGTGCACTGGTATCATTTGCGCGAACTTTTGCTGGATACCTATGCGTCACACGCTTCCCCTTGCCCCGCAGTTCTATGTGACTGCACCGCAGCCCTGTCCGTATCTGGACGGGCGGATGGAGCGTAAGCTGTTCACGGCGCTGCAAGGCGAGAACGCGGAAAAGCTGAATGACAGCCTGAGTCAGCAAGGGTTTCGACGGTCACAAAACGTACTGTATCGCCCCTCTTGCGCCGATTGTTCTGCCTGCCTGTCCGCACGGATCGATGTCTCCGCTTTTGGCCCGTCCAAAAGCCAGAAACGCACCATCAAGCGCAATGAAGGCCTTGAGCGCCGTGCGACATCGCCATGGGCGACCGAGGAACAATACGCCCTTTTTCGCGACTACCTCGACAGTCGGCACGCCGATGGCGGTATGGCCGATATGGACGTGTTTGAATTCGCTGCAATGATCGAGGAAACACCGATCCGCAGCAGGGTGATCGAATATGTTGAGAAAGATACAAACGAATTGACCGGCGTCAGCCTGACCGATGTGCTGACTGATGGGCTCAGCATGGTCTACAGTTTCTACAAACCGGGCCTGCAGCGCCAATCCCTTGGCACGTACATGATCCTAGATCATGTACGGATCGCGCAAGAAGCCAATCTGCCATATGTGTATCTGGGCTATTGGGTCCCTGGCAGCCAGAAAATGGGATATAAATCCAAGTTTTCAGGGCTTGAGGTCTATATTGGCGGACGTTGGCAAAAGATGCGCAATCCGGATGCTTTCAGCCCGGATATGCACCCCCTTTCGACTGATCCCATAGCTGAACAGGTTGCCAACATCTCGCTGCCGGATACGCGGCCCACGCGCTAAGGCGAGCCCCTGTCAGGGCCGACGCTGTCCTTCAATCTGGTGTGCGATGATGTTGCCGCACAAACACTTCCGAAGATATCCGAATACCTGAGCGCCATCCGTTTCCTCAAATGGATCGAGCCATGTATTTTCCGCGGGGCTAAGCCTTTGACATTGCCAACAATGCAGCAGCGTGAAGCGTCCTTCGAATAGGTCCGCATTAAAGTCCACGGGCACTTCAGCAGCACCGATTTCAATCTGCGACCGGTGGCTTGTGAAGCTTTCAATGCGTTCCTGAAACGCCCGCAGGCGCCCAAGCTCTTTGGAGATTTGAGAGACACCGTTGTCCAACTGCGGGCGCTGACGCACTTTTGCGATCCGACTGTTCAGAGCCTGGCAAACTCGCTCAGGCAAATCATCGACGAGGAGATATGCGCGGAACCGACTTTGCAACGCGGTGTAGTTCCAACTGTCGTTTCGAACAGACACCCACCAAGTTGGCATCGTCGCACCCTTTCCCAAACAGCTACGGCCAATACCTGCCATTCGCCACGGGTGGAAGCCAGCGGATCATGCTTCGCAAGTGAAACAGGAATTCAAAACCACACGACACCACGCACGCAAAGCAAAAGGGCGGCCGTATGGCCGCCCTTGATTGGTAGTTGACCCCCTAGTTCGGTATCAGGTCCGGAACGAGTGTCACGATGCCAGGGAAGGTCCACAGCAAGGCAAGCCCCGCCACTTGGATCAATACAAACGGAATGATCCCGCGATAGATGTGCCCGGTTGTCACTTCCTTCGGCGCCACCCCTCTCAGATAGAAAAGCGCAAATCCGAAAGGTGGTGTCAGGAACGACGTCTGCAGGTTCACCGCGATCATGATCGTCACCCACTTCGGATCAAACGTACCGCCGTAAATGACCGGCCCAACGATCGGGATCACGATGTAGATGATCTCGAGGAAATCGAGCACGAAGCCCAGGATGAACAGCACCAGCATTACGATCAGGAACACCGTGAACTCGTTGTCGAACGACTTGAGGAACTGCTGGATGTAGTGCTCGCCGCCGAAAGAGATCACAACGAGGTTCAAAAGCTGCGACCCGATCAAGATGGTGAACACCATCGATGTCACCTTGGCCGTTTCACGCACAACCGGGCTAAGAACGCCGGAAGTGTAGAGGATCCAGCATGAGAACAGCAGACCGAACAGAGCATACAGGTAAGCTCCGTAAGCTACGAAGAACGCAAACCAGCTTTGAGCAGACACGCCACTTTGATTGATGCGCAGGTCAAAGTTCACACCGACGAGGATACAGACGACAATCGCCAGCGTAGACCAGATGATCACTTTCGGGCTGCGGTCCATATCGGTCAGCTTGCGATAGGCGGCCAGCATGATCGCACCACCTGCCCCCAGAGCAGCCGCTGGCGTCGGGTTGGTGATACCGCCAAGGATCGAGCCAAGCACCGCCACAATCAGAACCAGCGGTGGGAACACGACCCGCACCAGCTCGTTTTTTGAACATCGCTTTACGCCCTCAACCGCACCGTAAAGAACCAGTGCAAAAGGAATCAACATGACAGCCACGTAGTAGCCCGCACTGTTGAGCGGCCCGATAAGCAGAATGTCAGCCAGCAAAGCAAGGACCACTCCAATACCGCCGATGATCAGTGGCTGGTTTTCCTTGCTTGGCGCGATGCCCTTGGCCGTGGTCAGGATCAGACCCAGCAAGATCAGCAGGATCGCGGTACCAGTGCCGATGGGAGCAGCCGACGCAACTTTGGTCTCAATCGCTGCTGCAAGCTCCTCTTCGCTCAACCGTTGCGATTGCTGAACACCACCTGCGGCATCGATTTCCTCTTGCTGCGCGAGGGCGGCGTCCCACGCATCCTGACCATGCAATTCGATCATGGATGCCTTGCATTCGTCCCCCACGTTGGTACGCAGGCTTGCAGCTTGGCCTATGTCAGAGAACGCGGATACTGTCGCGGACTGACTGCCCACAATATTCAGGTTCCCGAGCAGGATGGTACCTACAATGATCAGAACAGGCGCGCCCAGGAACCATGTGAACGCTTCGCCGCGCGTAATCGGTTCGGCATTTGTCGCGCCCATTTCGACAGCTGGCGCCTTTTCCGGGTTCAAGAGCGCATATCCGAATGCATAGAGCGCGTAGAGCAGTGCAAGCATAATGCCAGGCAATAGAGCAGCCTGGAACAACGTGCCAACGGAGACCACCGCAGGCTCACCCAGATATGTCAAAGCGTCAGTACACCCAGCGACCTGTGCCCGGTTTTCCTGCGCAGCCGAGTAAAGGTCACCTGCAAGCGTCCCCAAGAGAACGATGACGATGGACGGCGGAATGATCTGCCCCAGCGTTCCGGATGCTGCAATCACACCTGTCGCGATCTCGGGTGAGTAGTTGTTCCGCAACATGGTCGGCAGGGCGAGCAGCCCCATGGTCACAACCGTCGCGCCCACGATGCCAGTCGATGCAGCAAGGAAGGCACCCACAACAACGATGGACACGGCCAGACCGCCGGGCAGCGGCCCAAAGACGCGGGCCATGGTTGTCAGAAGGTCATTGGCGATTTTCGACCGTTCGAGGGTGATGCCCATCAGAACAAACATCAGAACGGCCAGCAGCGTTTCGATGGACTGACCGGCCAGCACACGCTCGTTCATCCGGTTCACAACAAAGGATACGTTCCGGTCCAGCGCAACTTCCCAACCGTTCGGGAACACAGGTTCGCCAATGCGCGGCAGGTCGGGGTATCGGAACACGCTGATCGTATCAGGTTTGACCCCCGAATTGACCAGATCACGATAAGCTTGTGCGCTTTCGTCAATCGCCTGGTGGATCAAGAGACCGGCACTGTCGAGCGACGCGATGATCCCGAAGGAGATGACCCCTGCCCCCGCAATCGCAAACGCAACGGGAAAGCCAGAAAGGATGCCGCCAAAGAGGCAGACAAAGACGATGATCAGGCCGATTTCTACGCCATCAAGTCCAAACAACATTGTTTACTGCCCCTAACTCAGTGTGTGCCTTCGTAGGCTTCTTCGCCCTCGCCCAGCGTATCGCGGTCGAGGTATTTGCCTTCGCTCTCTTCGCCTTCCCTCCACTCAAGATACGAGCGGTAGAAAAAGGCGATGGCATGCAGGAATACGAGCCCCGCAAAGGCGACCAGCAGGATTTTGAACAGGAAGTACCCGTTGAAGCCGTTGGGGCTGAACCCGATCGTTTCAACGTTCCAGCGGACGGCACGAGCCGAACGTTCGGCACGCTCCAGGTCCCAACTTGCGGCCGGTTTTGGTGTCACCAGGTGGCGCCACAGGAAGTACCAGCCGTACATCCAGATCAGCGTGGCCGAGGGCAGCATGAACACCAGAGACCCAAACATGTCGATCACGCGCTTGGTGCGGAACTTCACCGCGGAATAGAACAGGTCCACACGCACATGCCCACCCTGCACGAACGTGTAGGTAACGCACATGCAAACAACGAGCGCGTTATAGAGCTTCAGCTCTTCGGCAAACCAGGAAATGTCGAACTGCAACGGGATGCCGAAACCAATTGAGATATCCGGCCGGGTAAAAATCCGCTGCATGAAAACAATAATGATCTGCTGCAGCACCATCAGAAGGCCAGCCCATGCAAAGAATCGGCCCGAGGTGTTGGCGATCCCCTCCATCACGCGAACGCAACCCCACATGAACTCTCGTTTCCAAAGGCCGATGGCGGTGGCGGCAAGGATAATGGCGAGGACGGCAAAGAAGAACTGCGTCGACCCGCCATAGTAGACGAATTTCATCAAGGACAGTTTGTCTTCGGGCGTGTTGGCCCACGTGACCCAGTCCAACCAGGACGCTGGATGCGTGATGGCATAGGCAATGTTGTAGAAGGCCAGGCCCAGGTTCTGAAAGAACCAGAGAACGCCATCAACCAGCGTTGCAAAGGTACTTGCGGCTTCAGCGCCGTTATCGTTTTCCATGAATGTGCCCCCTACGATCTGGTCAGAGCGTGACCATCTGATCGCCTCAGTTCCTCACGTGAACCAAGGGCCCCGATCATCGGAGCCCTTGGCGTTTTCAGAAGTGTCGGCTTAGCCGCCCAGCACGCGCACGCGCTGTTGGACATAGTAGCCGTCGGACTTGTTGATCCAGCTGGCCGATGTCGCGAGGCTCTCTTCGAACGAGGCACGGGTCCGTGCGAACAGCTCGTCGCCCATGTTCTCGTCCATGACTTCTGCCGACGCAGCACCGAACGCATCCCAGACGTCATCCGAGAATTGCAGCGTTTTCACGCCCTGCTGTTGCAGACGTGCCAGCGCAGCACCGTTGTTGGCCAGGGTTTCAGCCAGCTGGTAGTGCGTGACCGCGCGCGACGCGTTGGTCAGGATAGCCTGGTGCTGTGGTGTCAGATCATTCCAGACATCCAGGTTCACGTTGGCCGCCAGAGCCGAACCCGGCTCGTGGAAACCAGCGGTGTAGTAGACTTTCGCCACTTCCTGGAAGCCGGCGCGCTCGTCAGCCATCGGGCCAACCCACTCCAGACCGTCCAGAGCACCGGACGAAAGCGCCTGATACAGTTCACCACCAGGGATGTTCTGCACGGATGCGCCCAGCTTGCCGAGCACCTTGCCACCCAAACCGGGCATACGGAACTTCAGGCCGTTGAAGTCAGCCGCCGAGTTGATCTCGTTGCGGAACCAGCCACCGGATTGCGAACCGGAGTTACCTGCCAGCAAACCTTTGAGGTTGAAAATTTCGCCCAGCTCGTCGTGCAGCTCTTGGCCGCCGCCGTGCTCGTACCAGTTGGTGACTTCCTGCGCGGTGCCGCCGAAGGGCACGGCTGTATAGTAGGCATATGCCGGGTGCTGACCGATGAAGTAGTAGTCAGCCGAGTGGTACATGTCCGCCTGGCCCGACGACACGGCGTCGAACACTTCGAACGCGCCAACCAGCTCGCCCGGGGCTTTCTTGTCGATGGTCAGTTGACCGTCCGACATCGCACCCACGAATTGCTCAAGGTAGCTTGCCGCGTCATCCAGAACGGCAAAGCCGCGGGGCCACGATGTGACCATTGTCAGCGTGCGCTTGCCCTGCGCATAGGCCGGTGCGGCCAGCGTTGTTGCCGCGGCGGCGGAACCACCCAGTGCAGACGTCTTTAGAAAAGAACGACGATCCATAGAGATACTCCTCCCAAATATGATGCCCTTCCCCTCCCAGGGGGGCGGATCGTTTCGAGTGCCGACACACTAGCGATGGCGGCCACGATGAAAATACCTAGTACTGCGTAGAAAGTCGGCAATTCTGCGCGTTTGGTCAGTTTTTTTCACCAATTTTGACAGCATTTCATTGTACCGCGATCCTGTTAGCGCACGTAATTTTCGCTGTGCCTCTTTGATTCGAGCGGTAATCCGCGTATCGAATCGTGGTGTGCGACACGCCCTTTCCAACCTGCGCCTGACCTATGCGCAAAAGCTGTCTCTTGTAGCTGCCGTTCCGCTTATCCTTGCGGTCGCAGCAATCGCTATTCTCGTCGCTATTCAGTCTCGCGCACTGGCCGAGCGGGAAATACAAGCGCTGGAAACCCAGTTGATCGAGGCCAAAAAAAGGGAACTGCGCAACTACGTGACACAGGCTCGCAACGGGTTCTACTTCATCTACGGATCAGCCGCACCCGACGATCAGGAAGCCAAAGATCAGGTGGCCCAGATCCTGTCAGCCATGATTTACGGGGATGAGGGGTTCTTCTTCGTCTATGACTATGACGGCACAAATCTGGTCAACCCGCGCCAGACCGAGATGATCAACAACAATCACCTTGCGCTCACGGACAGCCGGGGCACGCGTGTTGTGTCCAACCTGATCGATATCGCGCGCCAGGGCGACGGGTATCTGACCCATCTTTGGCCGAAACCCTCCAACGGTCAGGAAGCCGAGATGATCACCTATGTCACCTCCTTCCCATCGTGGCGATGGGCGGTCGGCACAGGTGTCTATATCGATGACGTTCTGACCTCGGTTGCTGCGGCACGCGCCGATGTGGAAACCCGGGTGCAACGCACGTTCTACTACATATCCGCCATTACGTTGGCGGCCCTTCTGATGGTCTTTGGCTCCGGCATGGCGCTAAACTTTCGAGAACGCCGTTTGGCTGACGCCAAGCTGAAGAAGCTGACACAACGGGTTTTTGACGCGCAGGAAGAGGAACGTGGGCGCGTGGCTCGCGAATTGCATGACGGCATCAGCCAGATTCTTGTTGGTGTCCGCTATGCACTCGACAGCGCGCGTCGGCGTTTGGACAAGGGCAGTGGCGACGCCACAGCCCCCCTCACCCAAGGAATAGACAATTTGGGCACGGCCATTTCGGAAGTACGCCGCATCAGTCGTGATCTCCGTCCGGGCGCATTGGACGACTTGGGGCTCGGCCCCGCCCTAAAAGCGCTGATCGAGGATTTTGCGAACCGGACCGGGATCGAGACGGATTTTCAAACAGTGGTGTTCCGAAACCGACTGGATCAGGATGCAAAAATCGCACTCTATCGCATCGCACAGGAAGCGCTCACCAACATCGAACGGCACGCCGCAGCAACAAATGTATCGGTCGATCTGCGTGGTCACAAACGCGGGGCAACGCTGCGCATCTCTGACAATGGCGTTGGACTTGACCAATCGCTGAGCAGTAGATCCGCAGGCATTGGATTGCGAAACATACAGGAGCGTGTGGAGCAACTGGACGGCGCGCTGCGTATCTTGTCTGGAGCGGGGCAACAGGGTGGCACCGTGATCGAAGCGACGGTACCATTGACGCACCTACTGCCACCAGAAAGCTCGACACCCGGTAAGGAGCGCGCGCGCGCATGACTGACTTAATTCGCGTTCTGATCGTTGACGATCACCCCATGGTCGCGCAAGGCATCCAATCTGTTCTTGAGGACCATGACGGCATTTTGGTTGTCGGGACACTTGGCACCGGTCGTGCCGTCATTGATCAGCTAGACGACCTTGATCCGGACGTCATTCTGATGGACCTCAACATGCCGGAGATGGGCGGCCTGACAGCAACCGAACTTGTGCTGGAAAAGCGGCCTGGCACACGCATTCTCATTCTATCCATGCATGACAGTCCCGAATACATCTCGTCCGCCCTGAGCCACGGTGCGATGGGTTACGTATTGAAAGACGTTCCGACGGAAGAGATTGCACAGGCGATAGAGACGGTCATGAAGGGTGAACGGTACCTGTGCACTGGCGCCGAGGGGGCCATTGCACCCAAACGCGCAGATGTCGCCGGCGCACTGACCGGGCGCGAACAAACTATCCTGCTACAACTCGCGCAGGGACTGTCAAACAAGGAAGTGGCTAACGCCTTGGACATCTCCGTACGGACGGTTGAAACCCACCGCAAGAACATCAAGCGCAAGCTGGGCATATCGTCCACCGCGGGTCTGACACGCTATGCTCTGGAACATGGCGTTCTGCAGGGCACCGGCAATGCGCTTTAGGCGGTGCCTCCTAACCATTTCTAAAGTGATCGGTGGCAATGCTCCGGCATGTCACAACTCTCTTTTCAAACCATGTCTGCACCTGAGACGGACGCAGAACGCTTTGCACAACGCCGGGCGGCCATCGACCTGATCGCAACAACCCGGGCACGCGCCATACGTTCAGCATTGTTTGGATCATATCTGTTTCGTGTAAATCCACTTGGTCCCGAAACCACTGAAAAGCGGGCGCAATGGCGAACCATCCTGAACGAGCAGCGTGATGCTATCGCACGGTCAGCGGCACTTGTGCAGGGAACCGACCCACAAAGGGCTGTACCTGACTGGGTCTGTGAGTGGATTGGGCAGCATGGATCAGAAAACCCCAAGACAGTCGCTGCCTTTGTGAGAATGAGCGAGCTTACGAACGATGTCGCCCTTGCCGCCGAGGGCGACGATGTCCGACGGCTGCGTGACGCCCTCGATGTCCATTTACGGGTTGGCCGCGGCGGCTTTTTCGAAAGTGTGTCGAGCTTTTGTGACGGTCTTTGGGCCAAGCTGGACGCAACGCGCCACGCGGAGGTGGAGCGCGCAAGTGCAGCCGGGGATGCTATTTCCAAAACTCTGACACGGCTTGAGCAAATCGGTAAACATGTCAGACTTGTGTCTCTCAACGCGTCGGTCGAAGCAGCACGCGTTGGTGATGCAGGCCGCGGCCTGGGTGTGATCGCGGTGGAATTCAAAACCCTGGCAGAAGAGATTCAGATGCTGGCCACCAACGCCCGGTCCGACATCGCTGCTATGACAGGCAGTGAGGATGAGTGCGCCGCCGCAATCAGGGGCAAAAATTACCTTTAATGTCGGCAGAAAGACCTCGGGCGAAATAAAGTTTCACATTTTTCCGACCTCAAGACAGTTTTTTCTGATTTTCCACTGTTGACGCCCCTTTGGGGTCCGCATAGTGTTCGCGCACGCAGAAAAGGGCCTCAGGGTTAATGACTGAACTAGTCGTCATCGTAGTGGATATGCGCATGGGCCGGTAACGGAACTCCAGACCGACACCCATGCGCCCCCGAAACCCGGGGGTTTTTTTATGCGCAACAGAAACCGCAAATCGGAGCACGCGGAACATGACACGTCAAATGACCGGAGCGAAAATGGTCGTCCAAGCCCTCATCGATCAGGGTGTGGACACAGTATTCGGATATCCCGGTGGCGCCGTGCTACCGATCTATGACGAGATCTTTCAGCAGAACTCAATCAAACACATCCTGGTGCGTCATGAGCAAGGTGCTGTGCACGCGGCCGAAGGCTATGCTCGCGCCACGGGCAAGCCCGGGGTTTGCCTTGTCACGTCAGGCCCAGGTGCCACAAACGCTGTGACCGGTTTGACAGATGCGTTGATGGATTCGATCCCGATCATCGTTCTGACGGGCCAGGTGCCGACATTCATGATCGGATCAGATGCGTTCCAGGAAGCGGACACGGTTGGCATCACCCGCCCCTGCACAAAACACAACTGGCTGGTCAAGGAGACTGACGGTCTGTCGGGCGTCATCCACGAGGCATTCCACGTGGCAACCGCGGGCCGTCCGGGTCCAGTGCTGATTGACATCCCGAAGGATGTGCAATTCGCAACCGGGACATACAGCGCGCCCAAGCCTTCGACCTCCCACTACCAGCCGCAGGTCAAGGGTGACATGGAGGCAATCACCGAACTGGTTGCCGCGATCGAGACGGCCAAACGCCCGATCTTCTATACCGGTGGCGGCGTTATCAACTCCGGCCCGGGCGCGAGCCAGTTGTTGCGGGAGCTTGTGGATGCGACAGGTTTCCCAATCACATCGACCTTGATGGGGCTCGGTTGCTATCCAGCCAGCGGCAAGCATTGGATGGGCATGCTTGGCATGCATGGTCTCTATGAGGCCAACATGGCGATGCACGATTGCGATCTGATGATCAACATTGGCGCACGATTTGACGACCGGATCACTGGCCGCATCGATGCCTTTAGTCCGAAATCAAAAAAAGCGCATATCGACATCGACCCCTCCTCGATCAACAAGGTGATCAAGGCGGATATCCCGATTGTGGGTGATGTGGGCCACGTTTTGGAAGACATTTTGAAGGTCTGGAAATCACGTGGGCGCAAGACCAATCAGGCTGCGGTGGCACAGTGGTGGACCAAGATTGATGAATGGAAGGCCGTCGACTGTCTGAAGTTCACGCAAGAAGGCAAAACCATTAGACCTCAGCATGCATTGGCACGGTTGGAGGCTCTGACCAAAGACCATGATCGCTACATCTGTACCGAGGTGGGCCAGCACCAGATGTGGGCAGCACAGTACCTGGGATTCGAAGATCCAAACCGCTGGATGACATCGGGCGGCTTGGGCACAATGGGCTACGGCTTCCCTGCTTCCATTGGTGTTCAGATGGGCCATCCCGACGCATTGGTGATTAATGTCGCTGGGGAAGCATCCTGGTTAATGAACATGCAGGAGCTGGGTACTGCTATGCAGTTCAATCTGCCGGTTAAACAGTTCATCCTGAACAACGAACGCTTGGGTATGGTCCGTCAGTGGCAGGAACTTCTGCACGGTGAACGCTATTCCCACTCGTGGTCCGAAAGCTTGCCCGATTTCGTGAAGCTGGCCGAGGCGTTTGGGGCCAAGGGCATTATCTGTTCCGATCCAGATGATCTGGATGATGCGATCATGGAGATGATCAACCACGATGGGCCCGTCTTGTTCGATTGTCTGGTTGAGAAACACGAAAACTGCTTCCCAATGATCCCATCAGGCAAGGCACACAACGAAATGCTTCTGGGTGAGGCCGAAACGCAAGGCGTCATCGACGCCAAAGGTTCGGTGCTGGTGTAACGCGCCATTTTCTTTCAAAGGAAATGGTTCAGAGGTCCGCTGGATCTCTGCTGACGACAAGGAAATGAATGACATGCCCGCGCTCAAAATCAAAAAAGGCTCCACCAGCCACTCGGCCTACAACCTACGCCCCACCTTTTCGGACGTGGAAGAACGACACACCTTGGCGGTACTGGTCGAAAACGAACCGGGGGTACTAGCCCGTGTCATTGGCCTGTTCTCCGGACGCGGCTACAACATCGAAAGCCTAACGGTGGCCGAGGTAGATCACACCGGCCATCTATCGCGCATCACAATTGTGACCACTGGCACGCCGCAAGTGATCGAGCAAATCAAGGCGCAGCTTGGGCGGATCGTATCCGTGCATGAAGTCCACGATCTTACGGTCGAAGGGCCGTCCGTGGAGCGGGAACTCGCAATGTTTAAAGTGGCTGGCCAAGGTGAGAAACGGGTGGAAGCGCTGCGCCTGGCAGATATTTTCCGCGCCAATGTGGTCGACAGCACTCTGGAAAGCTTCGTGTTTGAAATTACCGGCGCCCCGGACAAGATTGACGCTTTCGCCGACTTGATGCGTCCGCTTGGACTGGTAGAGGTGGCAAGGACGGGCGTGGCCGCCCTGCCCCGCGGCGATTAGGCAAAAGGTTCGCCCACTTTCAGCAAACGTTTTTCGTAGGGTGTCAACTCATCTTCCGTGCAGTATCCCGACGCGCGCGCTGCGGCCTTCGCGGCCCCAATGCTCGTACCGAGATGCTCATAGATCATGCGGACGACCCGGTCATTGCTTAACGTCTCTTGTACGGTACGGGCCACGTACCCAACCCAGACATTGTTTTCAAAAGATGTCACTCGGCTCAGGTAATTGAATGACGCTGTGTGAGATCCCCGACGCGAGATCAGGGCACTCACGCCGTCTTCTTGGCGTAAAACCAAACCGCGAAACTCGCGCGCCTGCCGCGTAACAGGCATTCCCTGCACACCCAGCGCTGCTTTGGTTTCGTACCCGCGCACAATCGTAGCCCCGTTATCTCTGAAGACGCGCACCAGTCCCGTTACGTATCTGTCGCTGTCCAGAAAGCTGGCACGGACAAAACGATAAAACCCGCTGGGAAACAGGTTTTCATCAATCAGCCCAACCCCCGCTCCGACGAAATCCTTGAGCAGCGGACCAGTAAGCGGATCAGAACCCGACATAATGTTTTGAACAGGTTCAAGCAGCACCCGCGCATCAACATCAAAGAAGTCACAGATACGCGCCAAGACATCAGGGCGCGGAAAGCTCTCTCCGGAAAGGTAGCGATTGAATTGCGTTCGGTTGATCCCCAATTGGCGGGACAGTTCGGAAATGGACGGATAGCTTTCGGCAAGAATCCGCAAGTTTTCACCGAACATGCTGCGCAATTCCGCCGGTGATCTGCGCTTTTCAGGCATTGTCGTCTCTTCGTCTAGTGCTCGAATTGGAATGCAAATCGTTAATCCGACGCCAATCCGAGCCACTTGCCCAAAAAGTGACGCCAATCTGCGTCAACAGTGACGCAAAACTGCAACTGAACGATACCGTCGCAGACACAAAAAGCAAGCGAACGTTACCGACTTAATCATGTCAGAAATGTCTAGAATTGAGTTTGATAAAAGCTGTCTAACTCTGGGTAGAGCAATGATTGGTGTCATCCTTTGGAGCGATCCGACCACTGAGAAAGCAGTCATTTGGTGCGAGGACCACGGCGACCTCGCATTTCTGTCGCGAGACGAGTGTGCTTCAATGCCGGAAGCTTTTTTTGACGTTGGCGACATGGTCGAATTTGACGCGTTTGCCGAACGCAATATGCGCAAGGTGCGCTGCGCGCGCCTGCTGCAGCAAAACCATGATACAGCCCTGCCCGACAGTCTGCATCAAATCAGACACGAGAAACGTGCACTTGTCGATGTTACGGACTCGGCGGAAATCATTCCCTTCCGCCTCCACCCCAAAGCCCGCGCAACCGCGCCGGATATGCCACAACGGATGCGTAGTATCTAAACCGTAGAGGATATGTCGGGCAGGGAAAACTCCTGTCGAAAATCTACGCACCTCGACCGCTCTGACCCATACCTTGGTGTCAAACAGCAGGTGGGGAATGCGAATGGAAACCACAACCCTGAATTCAGTGCGCCGTCCGATTTCATCTGCGCATGGCCTGCCAAATGAACACTACACCAGTCCAGCTGTGTTCGAGGAGGAGCGCGAGGCGCTTTTGATGGCAGGCTGGTCAGGTTTGGCCGTTGCGGCAGACGTTCCGGCACCGGGTGACGCCGTTCCGCTGAACTTTCTTGGCATCCCCTTGCTCCTGATCCGGGACAAGTCTGGTATGGTACGCGTGTTCCACAACATCTGTCGCCATCGCGGTATGATCCTTGTAGACGCCCCCCGTAAGATCGAGGGCGCCATTCGCTGCCCATACCACAGCTGGTGTTACTCGACCGAAGGCCGACTGGTGTCGACTCCGCATGTGGGAGGCCCCGGTCAGAACACCGCCGAAGGGATCGACAAGTCCACGTTGGGATTGATCGAGGTGCGCAGCCACGTATGGATGGACGTCGTCTGGATCAATTTGTCCGGTGATACCCTGCCCTTTGAACGGGCCAACGCAGATTTACTTGCCCGTTGGGCTGAGTTCGACAAACCGCTCTATCATGGTGGCGCAGACAGCCATTTCCAGCTCAGTGTGAACTGCAACTGGAAACTCGCGGTAGAGAACTATTGCGAGAGTTATCACCTGCCTTGGGTGCACCCGGATCTCAATACATACTCGCGGCTCGAAGATCACTACCACATCGAGGCGCCCGGTCGGTATTCGGGGCAAGGCACGCTTGTTTATCGGCAGTTGTCCGGAGAGGACGACCACACATTTCCGGACTTCGATGGGCTGAGCGACAAATGGGACACCGCAGCGGAGTACATCACAGCCTATCCAAATGTGCTGCTGGGTGTGCATCGCGATCATGCGTTTGCGATCATATTGGCGCCACAGGGCCCGGGACAAACGACTGAAAACATCCACCTGTATTATGCGCAGCCTGACACCGATCCTACCTTGAGGAGGCGCAACACCACGCAATGGAAGCAGGTCTTCGAGGAAGACATTTTTGTTGTCGAAGGTATGCAGCGCGGTCGTCAAACACCGGCGTTTGACGGCGGCCGCTTCTCTCCTGCGATGGATGGACCGACGCACCTGTTTCACAGTTGGGTTGCGGAACGAATGATGGCGCATCGCGCAGCAGCCAACGCGGCCGAATGAACGATCTTGAGCAGCGTCTCCTGGCGGCACATACCGATGGCAAACACGCCGCTTTGGTCAGTCTGTATCAAGAGGCCGCGATTGCGGCGCCGTCCGAGAATGAGCGCGCCTTTTTCCTAACGCAAGCGCATGTCTTTGCCTTGGAAACAGCGCATCCTGATGCGCCGCTTCTGCACCAAATGCTGATGCAGATGAGGCGTGAAACACCGCTTTAACGTGCACCTGCAGCCATTTGCGCATAGATGTGCCAAGACGCATGCCCAAGCCACGGCAGCACAATCACCAAACCCAGCAGTCCTGGTAGCATCGCCAGAAACAGAAGAACCACGATGACAGCCGCCCAACTCAGCATGGGGACCATGTGGGCCTGCACATGTCCCCAACTGGCGAGGATCGCGGTCATGTAATCCACCTCTCGCGCCAACAGCAGCGGCAGGCCAAACACGCACATCGCAAAGAAGATGAAAGCAAAGATACCGCCGACAACGGTGCCAAGCCCCATCATCATCAATCCGTCGATGCTCAGGAACACATCAAAGGATGTGGTGACGTTCACCATGGGTTTGAGGCCCAGAAACAGCGCGAAAATCATGTGCCCCAGAAAGAACCAGAACAGCAGCGCAACCACCATCAGCATTGAAAGCCATGGCAGCTGCCTCCCCCGCTCTTCACGCAATTGCCCGAGGATGACGGCAATTCCCGCAGGTTGACCCATCCCGATCCGCCGCGACACTTCGTAGGTTCCGAGTGCACAAAGTGGAGCCACCAGAGGGAAACCGAAAACGGCGAGGATCAGCCAGAACGTGTGACCAGCCCATATTGTAAGACCAATCAACACCCACCCTGCAACAACGGACGCAATCCCGGTCAACAGGCCAAAGCCCGGCGCCGTGCGGAAATCATTCCAACCAGCGGATAAGGCATGGCGAATAAATTCGGGCCGCGGCGCATCAAATGGCGGCACACCTGCGGGCAAGTTGGGATACGGGTTCGCTTCCATTACATGAGACCCTCCATTCCGGGACGGCGCGCAGGCCAGTCTGTCATATCGTGCCATGCTTGAGCCAATCGCAGCAAGAGCGCGTCGCTGCCCCGCCGCCCAATCAACTGAAGTCCCATGGGCAGATCCTGCGGCCCACCGAAACCCGCCGGTATACATACAACGGGCAAACCAAGTAGACTCGCGGGCACCACGACTTCCATCCAGCGGTGGTATGTATCCATCGGCGTGCCACCAATCTCGCGCGGCCAATCCATTGAGACGTCGAAAGGCCACATCTGAGCAGACGGCAGCACAAGCACGTCATAGCTTTCGAACAAAGCCGTGGCAGCCTTGAACCAATGCGATCTTACCACACTGGCCCGGTGCACTTCCATGGCAGACAGGTCAAGGCCGCATTCGACCTCCCAGATCGCGGTGTCTTTCAGTTGCTCGCGCTTGGCAGGGTCCGCGTACAGAACGTCAAGGTTCCCGGCGACAGCCCAACTGCGCAAAGTGATCCAGGACGACCAAATCACATCGCGATCAAACGGGGCGGTCAAGGCATCCACTGTGACGCCGAGCGTCTCCATCTCCGTTAACGCCGCCTTGCATAGGTCCAGCACGCCGGCCTCCATTGGCAGCGCGCCACCCCAGTCGCCCAACCAACCAAGGCGCAACCCATCGGCTCCGCCTCCGATCTGCGGCAATGTAGGCGGCGCATCGACGCCGTGCGGCTGACGCGGATCAGATCCGGCCATTGTATCTAGAAGGGCCGCCAGATCACTGGGCGTACGGGCCATTGGTCCATTTGTCGAAAGCTGATGCAGGAAACTGTCACCCATCGGCTCAGACGGGATGAGGCCCCAGCTTGGCCGCATCCCATACACATTGTTCCACCCTGCCGGGTTACGCAAAGATCCCATCATGTCCGAGCCGTCAGCGACGCTCAGCATCCCGGTGGCCAAGGCCACCCCGGCACCGCCGGATGATCCGCCCGCGCTGCAGTCCACATTGTATGGGTTCCGCGTGGCGCCAAAGACTGGGTTGATGCTGTGCGACCCCAAACCAAACTCGGGTGTGTTTGTCTTTCCAATGATAATCGCTCCGGCAGCACGCAATCGGGCCACCATGACATCGTCGGATTGTGCCACTTGCCCGGCAAACAAGGGTGATCCCATTGACGTCGCCAGCCCCCTGGCATTCGCCAAATCCTTGATGGCCATCGGGATACCATGCAACCAACCTGCCTTGGGCGCAGCATCGGCTGCGCGCGCCTCGGACATCAATGTGTCTGTGTCTCGTAATGACACAATCGCGTTGACCTTTGGATTGAGCGCAGCAATGCGATCAAGCGTGCGCTCCATGAGAGCCTCGGCGGTGACGCTGCCCGCATCCAATTGCGCCCGCAGTGCGAGCGCGCCTTGTTCGATCATGTGATTGGCCCCCCTTCACATTGGCAGGCCAAAGGCGGATTACTCCGCCTGCGCCTCGGCCCGGGACTTGCCCGACACATCCAAAGCTAACGTGGCAGCCATGAGACCATCAAGGTCTCCGTCCAGAACGCCCTTGGTGTCGGACGTCTCGTAATTGGTGCGCAGGTCTTTCACCATCTGGTAAGGCTGCAAGACATAGGACCGGATCTGGTTGCCCCAGCCCGCATCGCCCTTGTTCTCGTGCATCTCGTTTACTGCGGCGTTGCGGCGGTCCAATTCCATCTGGTACAGACGGCTTTTCAACGCCTTCATCGCGATGTCGCGGTTCTGGTGTTGGGATTTTTCAGAGCTGGTGACGACGATACCCGTAGGCGCGTGGGTGATCCGCACCGCCGAGTCGGTTGTATTCACGTGCTGCCCACCCGCACCGGACGACCGGTATGTGTCGATGCGGATGTCCGCAGGGTTCACCTCAATCTCGATATTGTCGTCCACCACCGGGTAGACACCGACAGAGGTAAAGCTGGTGTGGCGCTTGGCGGCACTGTCAAACGGGCTGATGCGGACCAGCCGATGCACACCGCTTTCCGACTTCAACCAGCCATAGGCGTTTGTCCCGCTGATCTTGTACGTTGCCGACTTGATCCCGGCCTCTTCGCCGGCGCTTTCGGACTGCAGTTCGACTTTGTAGCCCTTCTTTTCGGCCCAGCGGACATACATCCGCGCCAGCATGGCTGCCCAATCGCAGGATTCAGTCCCGCCCGCGCCTGAATTGATCTCAAGGAAGGTATCGTTTCCGTCTGCCTCACCATCAAGCAGCGCCTCAAGTTCCTTTTGCGCCGCCGTTTCGGCCAGTGCCTTGATCGCGGCCTCGGCATCAGAAACGACCTCGTCGTCCTCTTCCATCTCGCCCAGCTCGATCAGCTCGATGTTGTCAGCCAGGTCCTGCTTGATGCGGTCATGCGTTTCCATGGCGTCCACCAGCATCTGGCGGTCACGCATCAGCTTTTGCGCGGCTTCGGGATCATCCCACAGGTTGGGATCCTCAACACGCGCGTTGAACTCTTCCAGCCGGTGCTGAGCCGTTTCAACATCCAGCCGCTGAGCCAGCAAAGCCACCGACTTTTCAATCTCTTCCACGACATTTTGAATTTCGGCGCGCATGTCCAACCCTTCCTGGCAGAGCTTCGAGATAGCCCATGCAAGACTGCGCGACAAGATCACTCGGAGCGGTAGATAAGGTCGGTTTAGTACAAACCACCAGAACTCAACGTGCCGAAGTTCGCTTTGGGACCCACAACTGCTTTCTTGCCTGTTGAGGTGGTCACCTGACGACCACTACTCCCGACCTCTTCAAACAAAGGCAGATCGGCCCCCATCGCAAAACCGCCGTCGAAAGTGATGCCGAATGTCGGCTCGAACCCGTCGCGGAAACACTCGCTGACAACATTTTCGCCAGATGCCCCGTCACTGAGGCGTGCGCCCGAAAAGCGGTCGATTTTGATGAACATGCATTCCTCGGGAACTTCGAAGGCGCCACCGCCGTATTTGGCAATGGCCTCTTGCATGAACGTGTTGAATACAGGTCCACACATGCCGCCTCCGGATGCACCCCGGCCAAGGCTGCGCGGCTGATCATAGCCGATGTAGCAGCCCGCGACGATATCGCTGGAAAACCCGACGAACCAGACGTCTTTGGCATCGTTCGTCGTGCCTGTCTTGCCCGCAATCGGAACCGGCAGGTTCACCGTCCGCGCTGCGGTGCCACGATCAACCACGCCCTTCATCATCGATGTCAGCTGATAGGCTGTCACCGGGTCCATGACGCGTTCACGATTGGACACCACGCGGGGCGCAATGCCCGGATCGAGACTGGCCAGTTGGGTGCAGTCCCGACATTCGCGTTCATCATGGCGATACACGGTGCGTCCAAACCGGTCCTGTACCCTGTCAATCAACGTGGGTTGTACGCGCTCGCCGCCATTGGCGAACATCGCGTAGGCAGACACCATCTGGTACAGCGTCGTTTCTTCAGACCCCAGCGAGTTGGCAAGGAATAGTCCCATGCGGTCATAAACGCCGAAACGCTCTGCATAGTTGGCAACAATGTCCATACCGACCTCTTCCGCCAGACGGATAGTCATCAGGTTCCGCGACCGCTCGATACCAGTACGAAGTGGTGTGGGGCCGTAGAACTTGTTGGACGAATTGCGCGGGCGCCACAGACCCTGCGGCGTGTTGATCTCGATCGGCGCGTCCACGACGATGGTGGCCGGGGAATACCCGCTATCTAGGGCAGCCGCATAGACAAACGGTTTGAAGGACGACCCCGGTTGACGTTTGGCCTGCGTGGCACGGTTGAAGACCGAGTTCTGGTAGCTGAACCCGCCCTGCATGGCGATAACGCGGCCCGTGTTCACGTCCATCGCGACAAAGCCGCCCTGCACGCGCGGCACTTGGCGCAAGGTCCAGCGGATAAAGGACCCATTGTCATCGGCCGTCATGGCACGCACATGCACCACGTCGCCAACTTCGAAATTGTCAAAGAAGTTGCCCTGGATCCACTTGATGTCTTCGCGCGGAACGACCGCAACGGGCTCGCTGTCTGTCCACCCTTCAATACCAACGCGCAGCTGCTGGTCTTCGACTTCCAAGACGACGGCGGGTCGCCATACGCCGTTCAGGTCAATGTCACGCGCAACTGAAACACCCCTAAGGGCCTCTTCCCAATTCTCAAGCTGATCCGCTTCGATGTTTTTGCCGGTGCCGCGCCAGACGCCCTGCCCCCGGTCATAGCTTTCAAGCTGGCGCCGCAATGCATAGGCTGCAATGGGCTGCATCTCGGCATCAATGGTTGCCCGCACGGTATAGCCACCGGTAAAGAATTCGCCCTCCCCGTAATCCTCGCTCAACTGGCGACGAATTTCGTCGGTGAAATAGTCACGCGGCGGCAGCTCTGCCTTGAAACTCTCGAAGTCGCCATTCTGCACAGACCGCAGTGGCATCGCCACCTCGGTCTCATAGGTGGCGTCGTCGATATACCCGTTCTCCATCATCTCTTTCAGAACGAAGTTTCTACGGGACAGCAGGCGATCTGCACGGCGTACAGGGTGAAAGTCCGACGGTGCCTTCGGCAAGGATGCCAAGAACGCAGCCTCATGCGGCGCGAGTTCGGTCAGCGTCTTGTTGAAATAAGTCTGGCTGGCAGCGGCAACGCCGTAGGAGTTCTGGCCGAGGAAAATCTCGTTCATATAAAGTTCGAGGATCTTTTCCTTGCTCAGCGCCTCTTCCACGCGGGCAGCCAGGATGATTTCCTTGATCTTCCGCTCGGCTTGCCGATCACCGGACAACAGGAAGTTCTTCATCACCTGTTGGGTGATCGTTGAAGCACCCCGCACATCGCGCCCCCTGCTGCGCACGGCGTCATAGGCAGCGGCACCAATGCCGCGCAGGTCATACCCATCGTGTGTATAGAAGTTCTTGTCCTCGGCCGAGATGAAGGCCTGTTTCACCAGATCCGGTATCGTCTCAGCCGGCGCAAACAGGCGACGCTCTTGTGCAAACTCGTCAATTATTTGTCCTTCACCGGAATAGATGCGGCTGATCGTGGCGGGCTGATACTGGGCCAGCGACTCGTGGCTTGGCAAATCCCGCCCATACATCCAGAAAATCGCCCCGACAGAAAGCGCGATCATGGCGACACCCATCGTCACCGTGGTGAAAATCCCACCAAAGAAAGAAAGAATGAACCGAAACATGACCGCTCGCACCTGTTTTCAACGGTAGCTTTTGTTTGGGTATACGCGAGGGCGTGGACAGGGTCAAAAGCGAACGGCAGCGCGATATCGCCGATGTGAACGGCTATTGCCGGATCAGCGGTTGCATTGCCAGATCATCATCCCGCCACTGCAGGATACCCGCCGCCAATGCTTCAACCATGACCGCGCGCCAAACGGGGTCGCGCAGATTGGCAAGGTCACGTTCGTCTGACAGAAATCCAACTTCGACCAGAACGGATGGGATGTCCGCGCTTTTGAGGACTGAGAACGCTGCCTCGCGTCGCGGGCGTTTGTTCATCGGCCCGCCCGCCGCCGCCATATTGTCGATGAGTGCCGTCGCCAAAGTGTCCGTGCGCGGCATGGTTTCGGTGCGGGCCAAGTCCATCAGAACGGATGCAACCTGATCATCCGTGCCACTTAGGTCCACGCCGGCCAAAATGTCGGCTCGGTCATGCTGCGCCGCCAATTGCGCTGATGCCGCATCACTTGCTTCGTCCGACAAAGTATAGACCGTGGCCCCTCTTGCCTGACCCTGGCTCAGGGCGTCAGCGTGCAAGGACACGAAAGCATCCGCCCCGACCTGATGTGCCAAAGCAACCCTGCCAGTCAGCGAAACAAAAGTGTCCGTATCTCGGGTCAACACGACCTCGACACCACCGGCCCGGCGCAATGCGTCGCGCAACGCCAGTCCAACCCCCAGCATCAGTTCCTTTTCGCTGGTGGTGTCGCGCACGGCGCCCGGATCAATCCCACCATGGCCCGGGTCGATGACAACCACGAACCCATTCTGCTGCGTTTCACGCGGCTCGTCTGCGGCCTGCACCCCCCAATCAGCATCAACAGGCGGACCCGCCTGTTCCGCGAATTCCGTTGCCGAAACCTCTTTCAACGCGATTGTGAGAACCGCTCGACCCGAGGACGGGTTGACAGGCATTGCAATTTGCTTCGGTACCATCGGCGTGTTCAAATCCAGCACAAGTCGGGACCAACCGGGTTTGAACGCTCCGAAACGCACCGCTGAAATGCGGCCGGGCTCGGGCAACAGGGCATCTGGCGAAATGCCGGAGAAATCCACTTCTCGGAAATCAACGACCAGCCGCGCTGGGTCAGACAACGAAAAGACACGGAATGGCACGCCCTGGCTCAACGACAGTGTTAAATCAGTCGATCCGAACCAGCCGTCCGAAATCTCGCTTTCCGCGACATCCACCCGCGCCAGGCCGGACAGGTCTTGCCCCATGGCTGAGATGGCACAACCCCACATCATCATTGCGATCAAGATCGCCCGCATCGCCACTGCCCTTTTCGTTTTGCGTGCAGCATAGCGGCCCCCGCTCCTCGCGGGAATCCCCGATTAACGCTTATCCATGAATGTCTTCAGTCGGCGCAGGCCCTCTGCAATGTCGTCTGTTGCGCGTGCGTAGGAAAAACGCAGGGTCTGGTGCCCGCGAACGGGATCGAAATCGAGGCCTGGTGTCACGGCAACACCCACCTCGTCCAATATCTGCGCTGCAAATGCACGGCTGTCGTTGGTCAGCTCTGACACATCGGCGTAGACATAGAAGGCTCCGTCAGGCGGCGCGATGCGCGTGAACCCGGCTTTCGGCAAACCCTCGAGCATCAGGGCACGGTTGGTGCGGTAGACATCCAGGTTTGCTTCCAACTCGTCCGTCGCATCCATAGCCGCAAGCGCGGCCACCTGACTGGCGTGTGGAGGGCAGATGAACATGTTTTGCGCCAGGCGCTCGACCACACGCACGTGATTCTCGGGCACCACCATCCATCCCGCACGCCAGCCCGTCATCGAGAAGTATTTGGAAAACGAGTTGATGACATAGACATCATCACTGACATTCAGCGCGCTGACAGCTTTGGCCTCATATTCGATGCCGTGGTAGATCTCGTCACTGATAAAGCTGGCTCCGACATCTTGCGTGGCTTCAACCAGACGCGTCATGGCGGTACGGTCCAACATTGTCCCGGTAGGATTGGCCGGAGAGGCGACAAGCAAGCCCTGCAGTTCATGGTCGGCAAAATCATCGGGCACAGGTTGATAACGGTTTGCGGCGGCCGTCGGCAAATCCACCGGTGTCAGCCCCAGACCAGTCAGAATTTGCCGGTAACTGGGATAGCCCGGCGCGCCGATGCCAACACGATCTCCGCTGTCGAACAACGCATTGAATGCAAGGATAAATCCGCCAGATGCTCCCGAGGTAACAATCACACGCTCCGGGTTCAGATCAATGTCATACCAGTCCCCATATAGTCGTGCAATGCGCGCCCGCAGCGCAGGCAAGCCCAAGGCTACGGTGTAGCCAAGTGGCCCTTCATTCATTGCCGCTTCCAATGCGCGGATCGCCGCCTGAGGTGCACCAGTCCCAGGCTGCCCCACTTCCATATGAATGATGTGGCGGCCTGCGGCTTCGGCGGCCCGTGCTGCCTCCATCACATCCATCACAATGAAGGGATCGACATCGCTGCGTCTTGAGGTTCGCATGGCGTCTCCTATGATCGAACCATGACCTTTCATACCCTGGCGCGGGTGGCGTCAATCCTGATCGTGTCGCTGGCGCTCGCCTTGCCTGCGCGCGCGGTAACCTTGTTGCGGGATGCAGACATGGAATACGCGTTGGCGCAAGTGGCCGCGCCCGTGCTGAAGGCGGCTGGGTTGAGTGCTTCACGCACCAAAATCCTTGTGGTCAATGACAGTTCACTCAACGCGTTTGTGATCAGTAACGATGCGATCTACATCCATTCGGGCCTGATCAGTCGGATGGACCGGGCGGCAATGCTGCAGGCCGTCATCGCGCACGAGGCTGCGCATATCGCAAACGGGCACATCACGCGTCGGATCACCAATCTCGGCAACGCGCGCACGGCCGCAACGCTTGGCCAGGCACTGGCAATCCTTGCAGCGGCCGCGGGCGCTGGCGAAGGTGCGGCGGCCATCAGCCTCGGCAGCCAAAGCGCCGCACAACGCAACTTTCTAAGCCACACTCGTGCTGAAGAGACCGCCGCAGACCAATCAGGCGCACGGTACTTGCGCAGTGCAGGCATAGATCTGGGTGGAATGCTGGACGTCTTTCGCCTGTTCCGCGGCCAGGAGATGCTGAGTGCCAGCCGACAGGACCCCTATGTCCGTTCGCACCCGCTGAGCCGCGACCGCCTGCGCACAATTGAAGGGTTTGCCGCAGCATATGGTAACTCTGGCGCCGCAGACTCCGCCACGTGGGACTACTGGTTTGCGCGCGCAAAGGGAAAGCTGACATCCTTCACCCGACGTCCAAGTTGGACACTGAACCGATTGGGTGAAAGCGGCTACCGCGACATTGCCTTGATGCGCGAGGCTGCTGCACGACACCAGAACTCGCAAACACGTCGCGCGATTGCGGCCATCGACAAAGCCATCGCTCTGCGCCCGCAGGATCCGTTCCTATACGATCTCAAGGGTCAAATTCTGATGGAAACCCGGCAGTTCGCAGCGGCAGCAAATGCACACGGTCGCGCGGTGCAATTGCGCCCCAACGATGGGCTGCTGCAGGCAGGCTATGGCCGTGCGCTGTTGGCCAGTGGAAATGTCAGCGCAGCCCTGCCAGCCCTTGAACGCGCCCGTCGCATAGATTTCCGCGATGGATCAATGTTGCGCGATCTCAGTGTGGCCTATGCGAAATCCGGCCAGCGCGGCATGGCGTCCCTTGTCACGGCCGAACGCTACGCCCTGCGTGGTCGGCTCGAAGATGCCGGTATTCATGCAAAGCGGGCCACCGGCCTCTTGGCAGAGGGGTCTGGCCCTTGGCAACGGGCACAGGATGTGGTCCTTGCATCTGAACGCGCAGAAAAGCGCAAGAAACGGAGATAGACGATGTTCTTCCGCCCCCTCGCCGCAGCCTCTTTTGCCATGGCATTCGCCCTACCCGCCCAAGCGCTTGACCTGAGCCAAATGACCGACGAAGAGCGGCAGATTTTCCGTGAGGAAGTCCGCGCATATCTGATGGACAACCCGCAGGTGATTATGGATGCGGTCCAAGTGCTGGAACAAAGGCAGGCTGCAGCACAGGCCCAAGCCGATCTTTCACTGGTGTCGGACAATGCCGAGGACATTTTCAACGACGGCTTCAGCTTTGTCGGCGGCAACCCCGATGGGGACATCACACTGGTCGAATTCCTCGACTACCGCTGCGGATTCTGCAAACGCGCCCATGGTGAGGTTGCCAAACTGTTGGAAACGGACGGCAACATCCGCCTGATTGTCAAAGAATTCCCGATCCTCGGAGAACAGTCGCTGCTGGCTTCACGCTTCACAATCGCAACGAAGCAAATTGCGGGCTCTGAAGCCTACAAGAACATCAGCGACGCGATGATGGAAATGTCAGGGGATGTATCAATGCGCACGCTGCGGCGCATGGCCTCGACCTTTGGCCTCGATGCCGAAGCGATCGAAGCGCATATGGACAGCGAAGCCGTGACGGATGAAATCCGGCGGACACGTGCCTTGGCGCAAAGGTTGCAGATCACCGGCACGCCCACATTCGTCCTGCAAGACGAGCTTTTGCGCGGCTTCCTGCCCTTTGACGAAATGCAAGCTCTGGTCGACGAAAAGCGGGGGTGACCAGCTGACGTCTTCAGGACGCCCGGCCTCTTCTAGGATCACGACCTATTCCGCCGCTTGCGCCTCTGCTGCGCTTGCGGCGTCCAGTTCCGCGGCTTTCTTCTCAACCTCTTCGACGATGTGATCGACCATCTGGTCGTTGTCCATCCGGTGGCTTTGCTTGCCAGCCAGATACACCATGCCGTGCCCGGCCCCACCGCCGGTAAAGCCCACATCGGTCATAAGCGCTTCGCCCGGACCGTTCACGACGCAGCCGATGATGGATAGGCTCATGGGCGTCTTGATATGCGCCAACCTTTCTTCCAGCACTTCCACAGTTTTGATCACGTCAAAACCCTGCCGCGCGCAGGATGGGCAAGAGATGATGTTCACGCCGCGGTGCCGCAGACCAAGTGATTTGAGAATTTCGTAACCGACTTTGACCTCTTCCACTGGATCCGCGGACAAGGACACGCGGATCGTGTCGCCGATGCCCATCCACAGCAGATTGCCAAGGCCAATCGCGGATTTGATGGTGCCGGACGTCAAGCCTCCCGCTTCGGTGATCCCAAGATGGATTGGCGCATCCGTGGCCTCTGCCAGTTTCTGATACGCCGCGGCCGCCATGAAAACGTCAGACGCTTTGCAGCTGATCTTGAATTCGTGGAAATCATTGTCTTGCAAGATCTTGATGTGATCGAGGCCGCTTTCCACCATCGCGTCGGGCGTAGGTTCGCCATATTTCTCAAGCAGATGCTTTTCGAGTGACCCGGCATTGACGCCGATGCGGATGGAACAATTGTGGTCGCGCGCAGCCTTGATAACCTCTTTGACGCGATCCTCGGACCCGATGTTGCCGGGGTTGATACGCAGGCAGGCTGCACCTGCCTCGGCCGCTTCGATCCCGCGCTTGTAGTGGAAATGGATGTCAGCGACGATTGGCACCGGGCTTTCCGCCACGATCTCTTTCAACGCCTTGGACGACGCCTGGTCCGGGACGGAAATGCGGACGATATCCGCACCAGCTTCGGCCGCCGCCTGCACTTGGGCAATCGTTGCAACCACATCTGTGGTCAACGTGTTTGTCATAGTCTGCACGGTGATAGGTGCATCGCCACCGACAGGGACTGACCCCACCATGATCTGACGGCTTTCCCGACGGTAGATGTTACGCCACGGACGGATATGGTTAAGCGACATGGAACATCCTGTTCAGCATCGGCAGTTGTCACGGAAGATAGACAGGAGAAGGCAGCCCGGCAATGGGGCGCGAAGACTATTCGCTGATCGCGGTGGACGCCGCCTGTGCTTCGGCGTAGCGGGTCAGCCCCTCGTCCGTGCTGACATCAACAGGCAGATATGTCTCTTTCAGACCTGCAATCTCCAGCGGCAAGTTCGACGTTACAGCGCCAGTGGGACCAACCGGGCCGTAGAACTTGTTGTTCATTGCGAAGTAGATTGCGCCGCTCTCTCCCGTGCGCAACGTGGGCGCTTCTTCGGTCAAGGGCGCTTCCCATGTATCGCCAGCCTGCATCGTCGCTTCGTAGATCACGGTCCCATCGGCGGCGCGCACACGAACCCAGGACGGGCGCACGGCAACCATTGTCAGCGCGGGCGCAGTTTCCTCGACCACTTGAGGCACGGTGGGTGCAATCGCCTCTGCGAGTGCGCGATCAACCGCTCCGATCAGCGGCGTGCTGTCTGCCGGTTCGGGTGTTGCAAAAGTCCCGATCTCGCGCGGGTCCAAAGTGGCGATTGGCGCGTCGCGCGCAACCAGCACAGGCACATCCAGCGCTTGCGGTCGGTAAAGGCGATCCAGCGCATCCGCACGCGGGGTGTCAATCGTGGGCCCCTGCTCGACCTGTGACAGGTTTGCGCTGTTCAAAGGATCAAGGTCCGACAGAACAACCGGTGTTTGATCCACGGGTGCCACCTGTACGCGCTGCACCTCTTGCAGGACCGAATAGCCGCCAAACCCGATGCCACCAATCAAGGCAAGTAACACAAGCGACGATCCAACCGCACGCGGCTCGATCCTTGACCAAACGGCCTCGCCTGTTGGAACGAACGGTGTCGCAGGTGCTGCGAAGATATCTGCGCCATGAGGCTTGTGCAGCCGATCTTCACGGGCGGCTTTCTTGACCACGGACGCTTCTGCGGACATGCCGTGCGCCACTGCAAAACCGCTCTCTTCGCAGAACGTGTGGAATGATCGGTCCGGGTCCATGTTCAGGTAGCGGGCATAAGACCTGACGTAACCGGCAATGAAACCCGGAGTGTCGAACGCATCCGGATCACAGGCTTCAATGGCTGCGATATAGCTTGCCTTGATACGAAGTTCTCGTTGCACGTCCAACAGGGATTTGCCCATTGTGGCGCGCTCACCGCGCATGATGTCACCAAGGCGCAACTCAAAGTCGTCAAAGCCCTTTGGCTCGACGTCTTCTTCAACTTTAGCGATGTCGGATTTCCGCCCGATCATACAGCTGCCCCGTTGTCCCAAGTGATGGCAAATCGCTCCCACACGATTCGCTTCACCTCTGTTGTTTAACAGACGGTAACATATGGCAACGCTATTTGCGAATATTAGTGAATTAACCTGCGCTCTCGGCGCGATTTAGCGCACAATGAGACCACAGTTTATCCATAGCCTTTACAAGGGCATCGATCTCTTTCGGGCCATGTACGGGCGACGGCGTAAAACGTAAACGTTCGGTCCCGCGTGGTACCGTCGGAAAGTTGATCGGCTGGACATATATTCCGTGATCTTCCAACAACATGTCGCTCAGAATCTTGGTATGAACAGGGTTCCCCACCATGACAGGAACGATGTGGCTGCCATGGTCGATAATGGGCAGGCCCATGCCCTTCAGTCGCAATTTCAACGCCTTGGCCTGCGCCTGATGGTCCGCCCGCAGATTTTCCGCGGTTTTCAGGAACGCAACGGAGGCAGCCGCTCCGGCCGCGACCGCAGGCGGTAGTGACGTCGTGAAAATAAACCCGGGCGCATACGATCGGATCGCATCGCACATCTTGGCCGATGCAGCGATGTAGCCGCCCATAACGCCATACGCTTTCGCCAGCGTGCCGTTGATGATGTCGATGCGGTGCATCAGCCCGTCACGTTCAGCAACACCTGCACCACGCGGGCCGTACATGCCCACGGCGTGCACCTCGTCGATATATGTGAGTGCGCCGAATTCGTCGGCAAGATCACAAATCTCTTCAATGGGTCCAAAATCGCCGTCCATCGAATAGATGGATTCAAATGCGATCAATTTGGGCGCATCAGGATCGTCGGCTTCCAGAAGCTCGCGCAGATGATCGACATCGTTGTGGCGGAAGATACGCTTGGATCCACCGTTGCGACGAACACCTTCGATCATTGAAGCGTGGTTCAGAGCATCCGAGTAGATAATCAATCCTGGAAAGAGCTTAGGCAGCGTACTTAATGTAGCATCATTGGCAATATACGCGCTGGTGAACAGCAGTGCAGCTTCCTTGCCGTGCAGATCGGCAAGCTCGGCCTCAAGCCGTTTGTGATACACGGTTGTGCCCGAAATGTTGCGTGTCCCGCCCGAACCGGCACCGGTCGTGTCAATTGCCTCGTGCATGGCTTGCAGCACAATTGGGTTTTGGCCCATGCCAAGATAGTCATTGCCGCACCACACCGTGATTGGTGCCTTGGTGCCATCTGGCCGCGTCCATTCCGCATGCGGGAACTGGCCCTTCTGACGCTCAATATCGATGAAGGTCCGGTAACGGCCTTCGTCGTGCAGGCGTTGCAGGGCGGTGTCCAATTTGGCGGTGTAGTCCACGCGAGGCTCCATTTTGGTCTTTGCGTCTATGCCAGTCCACTGACGCAGTATTTAGAATGAATATAGACAGCAAGATTGGGCTTCAATGCTAATCAAATGCGCGTCATGTCGCAGGTCTGGTATTCCCCACCCGGACAACCTGCGCTTTGACCCAGATCAACCTCTGGACACTGCCCCGCCGGACCGTAGTGTGGCCGCATCAGCCAAAGCAAAGGAAGCCCCATGACCCTCGACGCCGTCCTGTCACGCATCGACACTGATTTGCCCCGAGCAACTGAACGGCTGCTCGAGCTTTTGCGCATTCAGTCGATCTCGACCGATCCGGCGTTTGCGGATCATTGCCAGAGCGCCGCGGACTGGTTGGTGAACGATCTGCAAAGCATTGGCGTTACAGCAGAAAAACGGGAAACACCGGGGCACCCGATGGTTGTGGGTCATGTCGATGGCGAAGGACCGCATCTGTTGTTCTATGGGCACTATGACGTGCAACCCGTTGATCCGCTTGAGCTTTGGGATCGCGACCCGTTCGATCCTCAGATCGAAGACACACCAAAGGGCCCAGTCATCCGCGGGCGCGGATCATCTGACGACAAAGGTCAGCTCATGACCTTTGTCGAAGCCTGTCGCGCCTGGAAGTCCGAGCACGGTTCTCTGCCATGCCGCATCACATTCTTCTTTGAAGGCGAAGAAGAATCAGGCTCTCCGTCCTTGGTCCCTTTCATGGAAGAGAACGCGGACGAGCTGAAATCCGACCTCGCCCTGATCTGCGACACCGGCATGTTCGAGTCCCGCGTACCGTCCATCGTCACAATGCTGCGGGGATTGCTGGGCGAAGAGATTACGATCACCGCCCCCGACAAAGACCTACATTCGGGCATGTATGGAGGGGTCGCAATGAACCCGATCCGTGTCCTCACCCGTATCCTGGCCTCACTGCACGATGATCAGGGTCGCGTCACGGTGCCCGGGTTCTATGACGGCGTGCCTGAATTGCCAGATGACATTCGTCAGCAATGGCAAGGCCTTGCCTTTGACCATGGCACGTTCCTTGGGGACGTAGGCCTGTCGGAACCTGCAGGCGAACAGGACCGCACTCCAATCGAAATGATATGGTCGCGTCCAACCTGTGACGTAAACGGCATATGGGGTGGCTACACGGGCGATGGTTTCAAAACCGTGCTGCCCTCCAAGGCGCACGCCAAGGTGTCATTCCGCCTTGTTGGTGATCAGGACCCGCACAAGATCCGCGACAGCTTCCGCCGGTTGGTGCGCGACGCCCTGCCCGCGGACTGCGAGGTCGAATTCTCGGGCCATGGCGCCAGCCAAGCCTCAACGACCGAAACCACCGACCCGGCCTTCGAAGCAGCGCGTGTCGCGCTCACGAATGAATGGAATGTCCCGGCCGCCTATGTGGGTTGCGGCGGTTCAATTCCAATCGCGGGGCATTTTCAGGACATCCTTGGCACCACGCCCATGCTCGTCGGTTTCGGCAAGGACGACGATCAGATTCACTCGCCCAACGAAAAGTATGATATGGAAAGCTTTCACAAAGGCATCCGCAGCTGGGCCCGCATCCTTGACGCCCTGACATGACGACATTCACGACCGCCGACGGCATCACCATAGCCCATGAAATACAGGGCGATGGACCTCCTGTTCTGTTGCTGCACGGATTTCCGCAAACGCGGGCCATGTGGCAAGCCATTGCACCGCAATTGGCCCGACATTTCACCGTCGTCACGGCTGACCTACGCGGCTATGGCGCCAGCACCAAACCCGCCCAGATGGAAGACATGAGCTTTCGCCATATGGCGGCTGATCAAAAGCAGCTGATGCAGCATCTAGGCTTCGATCGCTTCCATCTGGTCGGTCATGACCGGGGTGCACGCACGGCGCACCGCATGGCACTGGACAGTCCCGGTTCCATTCTGTCCCTCACGCTCATGGACATCGTGCCGACCCATCTATTGCTGGACGCGCTGACCCAGCAGGTCGCGCGCGCTTACTATCACTGGTTCTTTCTCGCCCAACCTGCGCCGTTTCCCGAAACGCTGATCGGCCATGACCCCGACGCCTATTTCGAAAGCTGCCTGGCCGGTTGGGGCGGTGGGATGGACGGGTTCGACGCAGAAGCACTGGCTGCGTATCGCGCGTCGTGGAGAGACCCTGAATGCATCCGCACCATGTGCAACGACTACCGCGCCGCCATCGATGTTGATTTCGACCTCGATGCTGCCGACCTCGGGCGCACCACGGATTGCCCAGCCCTTGTTCTCTATGGTGCGAACGGTGTGATGGGAAAATCCTATGATGTGGCTGCCACGTGGGCGGACCGGCTCACGAACATGCAGGCAAACGGTCTGCCCGGCGGGCATTTCTTTCCGGACACACACCCGGATGAAACCGTAAAAGCCCTCACCGATTTCCTGACGTCCCAAACGTAAGGCGCACCTGTCGGTGCGCCCCGCACGTCAGATCACGCCAACAAACCGCTCGGGCAACACATACTGCGTGCCATAGTCCGGACGGTCAAAATGATAGTACCCGGTATCGCCGCGTGGTTTGAAACTGCGCTGCATCTTGCGACGCAAAGGGCGCATATCGAAATCATCGATCATTTCGAGCGTCGCGAAATCCTCAAAAACCGCGCGATCCTCTCCGCGCGCTTCGACAAACCAATGTCGGCCAATGGAGGCTTCCTTTATCGTCGCGTTCACCTCACCCGTGACAGCATTGCGGTGGTCCATAACCCCGACATAGGCGCCAAAATCGCAGAACTTCAGGTGCATCAGGTACAGATCGTCCGGCGTGAACAGCTTGTCGGCCTGCGTAAAATGCCCACCCCGCGCGATCTTGACCGGGGCCGAGACGATGCAGGGCTTTGAATAATGCGGTGCCGGGCGAACATGGCGGCGCGGGCCAATGATGTGGTCCGTGATCTCGTCCTGTTCGAGGTCGATGCGGTGGATCACCTCAAGACCAAGCGGCGTCAGGACACGGCCCTCAGGCGCATTTTCCAGAAACTCCAGCAACGTACCGCCCGCCTCCGGGTCGCGCACAACCAATTCGTCCACATCCCCCACGATCACATGGCGATAGTAACGCCGCAGCCCCCCGACAAGGTTGTTCAACAGGCCCCAACGCTTGATGTCGAAATTCTTGTGCGGATCCCCCGGAATGCCGATGACGTTGCACCCCGCGGCCAACTCAGCCACCTCGGCACCACGACCGTGATTGATGACATAGCAATTCTCGCGACCAAACATCTCACCGTAGTGGCGCAGCCACGCTTTCAGGAAAAACGCGTCATCGCGCACCATGGTCACGGCGGCTACTGTTTGCATCTGCTAAGGTCCTGCTCAAAGGGTTCTTTTTGGGCACCCTACTGCAACGGCCCTGCCAAGAGAATCGTTAATTTGCAGCGAAGGTTCCGCATGACACTGCCCCCAGATTTTGTCCGAACCGGCCTGCATGTGACGCGTGCCACTGACACGCCAGTCACGCGCTATCAGGTTATCGGAGAAAGGTCATCGGGCACAAACTTCGTCAAGCGTCTTCTGGGCCGGAACACTGAACTGAAACCGACCGAAGATCTGGGCTGGAAACACGGTTTCCCCCACATGATGGCCATCCCTTCAGACTTGGCAGTGATCGTCGTTGTAAGGCGGGCGGACACATGGGCGCGGTCCATGTTTTCCAAGCCATGGCACACGACACCTGCCTTGCAGGCCATGACGTTTTCAGAGTTCATCCGCGCGCCATGGGACACGATCATTGACCGCCCGCGATACTTCGAAGGGCTGGTCCCCGAAGGCAGCGTCAGCCAGCCTTTGCAACACGATCGTCACCCGGTCACCGGCGCGCGCTTTGACACCCTGTTTGCCCTTCGGACGGCCAAACTACAGGCGATGCTGTCCCTCCTCCATCGCGACTGCACCTGTGCCGTGATACGCATGGAGGACGCACAGGCCGATCCCGAAGCCACGCTGACAGAGCTCACCAGCGTACTCGGCGTCGCCCCTCCGCGCGCCGAATTCCGCCCGGTCATCAAACGTCTGGGCTCCAAGTTCAAAGCCGCAGTGCCCGACCGACCCGCCCTACCCGACCAGTGGTCGGACGCAGACATGGACTTTCTGCGAAGCAACATCGACACCAAGGTCGAAGCCGCACTCGGCTACACCTACTGACCCAACTTCATTTCGCCGGATAAACCGCGGGGAGCGCGAGGGGCAGGCCCCTCGTAGCGACGTAAATCACACAAAGATGGTGGGGAAAGTGGCGCGGTTGACGGGGCTCGAACCCGCGACCCCCGGCGTGACAGGCC
>NZ_JBYNDP010000010.1:0-50097 GCF_059783535.1 Tateyamaria sp.
CGGATGGATGAACACGCCCCAAAGCCGCCCCTGCGCAACGGCATAGCGCGCATCAAGCGCACTATCGAAATTGGCTTGCATCAGACGCATTAACTCTTCCGCACTCAGCCCCTCAGCAGACCGAATTGGCACCATGGCACGCATTCGGTCGGCTGTCGGGTCCGCAATCACAATGACTGGTATGTCGTCGATGGTGAACTGAATTGCGTTGCCAGCAGGCTGCGCTTCCGGATCAATCGCACGAATGATCTCGGCCATGCGCAGCATCGTCATGGGTGGTTCCACCGGTGCGCTGGGAAGTGCATCAGCCTCCGGAAGCACTTCGGCTTCGGATCCGGTCTGCGGTGTCGTTTGTGCGTGCGCCGCGCCGAAGATTGCCATTCCCCCTAGGATAGCAGCCATGCAAGTCGTGCGAAAAAGTCCCATAAGCCAATGCCTTTTATCTGCGAACAGGTAAAAGTTAGGTCAGCCCGTTCTCAAATACCAAGCACCGTTTGGTGATGGATTGAAACAGATGCAGCCAAAAGCTGCGCCTGCAATGCCTTAGACAGCCGCCTTGAGGGCGTTGGCCAGGTCGGTTCTCTCCCAGCTAAAGCCACCATCCGCATCAGGTGCACGGCCAAAATGACCGTACGCTGCGGTGCGCTGGTAGATGGGCTTGTTCAGAGACAGATGTTCGCGAATACCACGCGGTGTCAGATCCATGGCCTGCGCCACGGCAGCCTCGATTGCGGCATCTTCAACCTCACCGGTGCCGAACGTGTCGCAATAGATCGACAGGGGCTTCGACACACCGATGGCGTAGCTCAGCTGAATGGTGCATTTGTCAGCCAGTCCCGATGCGACCACGTTTTTAGCCAGATAGCGAGCGGCATATGCAGCCGAGCGGTCCACCTTGGTCGGATCCTTGCCGGAAAATGCGCCGCCACCATGCGGAGCAGCCCCACCATATGTATCCACGATGATTTTGCGGCCCGTCAAACCGGCGTCACCGTCGGGACCACCAATGACAAACTTGCCAGTCGGATTCACGTGCCATTCGGTTTCATCCGTCAACCAGCCTTCTGGCAACACCTCTTCAATGTAGGGGGCAACGATGGCGCGGATGTCTTCACTACTCAGGTTTTCGTCCAAGTGCTGTGTCGACAAAACCAGTGAGCTGATCCCAACCGGCTTGCCATCGCGGTAGATCACGGACAGCTGCGACTTGGCATCCGGCCCCAACGCGGGCTCCGTACCGTTTTTGCGGACCTCTGCCAATCTGCGCAGGATCGCATGCGCATACTGGATCGGTGCAGGCATCAGATCAGGTGTTTCATTCGTGGCATAGCCGAACATGATCCCCTGATCGCCTGCGCCTTCGTCCTTGTCCGCTGCTGCGTCTACACCTTGCGCGATGTGCGCAGATTGTTCGTGCAGCAGGTTCGTGACCTCACAAGTGGCGTGGTGAAACTTGTCCTGCTCGTAACCAATGTCCTTGATGCAGGCCCGGGCAATCTCATTGATCTTGCCCATGTAATCATGAAGTTTATCCTGGTCGCTCAGCCCGACCTCACCGCCTATGACGACGCGATTGGTTGTGGCGAATGTTTCGCAAGCGACACGGGCTTCGGGTTCTTCTGAAAGAAATGCATCCAGCACTGCATCTGAAATACGGTCGCAGACCTTATCTGGGTGGCCCTCGGAAACGGACTCCGAGGTGAAAATATAATTCTGACGGGACATAAGCGCTCCATTAGGTTAATCCGCGTCACGTCAGGAAGCCGTTGTGACGGGTTCAGACGCACTTACGCTCGAAGCACAGGCGCGTCAATGGGGGGTGTGCGCCGGGTAAGAGCGCGATGCAATACGGCTACAATCAAACCAACCAAGACCAACAAAACCCAAGGTAAATCACCGGTCTTGCTATAAAGTGTAGGCGGGGCCGGCATCGGCAGTTTGGCATCAAGATAACCCGCTTCGTTGAGAGCCAATGAAGCGGCGATACGCCCCTTCGGATCGATCACCGCAGAGATGCCGGTATTGGCCGCCCGGATCAGCGGCAGCCCCTGCTCGATAGCGCGCATCTGTGCTTGCGCCAGATGCTGCTGCGGCCCGGACCGCGTTCCAAACCAGGCATCATTGGTCAGTTGCATCAGAAATGTCGGGCGTTCGGACGTTCCACCAACATCATGTGCAAAAACCGCCTCATAACAGATAAGCGGCAAGGCCGATCCGAGAGGGCCCATGTCGATTATCTGGGGCCCCGGCCCGCGCCCGTATCCGCTGTCCGCTCGTTCGGCCAGCGCACGAATACCTAAGCTTCGAAACAGCCCGGGCAAAGGCATGTATTCTCCAAAGGGAACAAGATGGTGCTTGTCATAGATCTGTGTGACCTGTGCTGCCGCATCCAGAATCACAAGACTGTTGAAATAGGTATCCTCGTTGCGGCGTTGAATGCCTAGAACAACTGGTGCGCCCCGCGCTGCATCGGCGATAACGTCAAAGGCAGGTTGCGCATTTTCGACAAGGTAGGGAAGCGCCGTCTCGGGCCAGACAATAAGATCGGGAACAGGCCCTGCAGCGGTATAGTCGATTTGGCGGTTGATGAAGACAGGGATGCGCGTCGGATCCCATTTCTCGTCCTGTGGCGCATTGGGTTGAACCAAACGAACCGTATGCTCGGTCAGTGGGCTCTGGTTTCCACCGGGTGACAAAAGGACTGGTACCAAAACAGCTAGCAACAGAACCGCTTGTACCCAGATCCGTCGAACAGCGCATATCAATGCCATCACCGCGAGCAACGCAAGCATCGTTCCATGCGGGCCACCAAATGCGAGAGCCTGTCCAGCGAGGCTGCCCACAAGGGCCTGCGGAGGAGTGGCCCAAGGAAAACCAGTAAATAGATAGGCCCGCAGGATTTCCGCCCCGGTCCAACCGAACACCAGAATCCAAAATTGTCCACCGCACCACTTCGCCAGCGCAAGCGCCGCAGACCAGAACAACCCAAGCAGGATCGACAACAGAACAAGGGCAAAAGGCGCCATCCAACCGGTGTTAGCTGCATCAACTTGAAACGGTTCGGTAATCCAGTTCAGCGTTACAGCAAAGTAACCAACACCCACAGCTAGGCCGAAAAGGGCCGCATGCCGCGCATTGCGCGCCACCTGCAGCAGCAGAAACATGGCCATAACCGGAACAGTTATCGCAGGAGCGAAATCGACTGGCGCGTGGGACAAGGCCCCGAATCCGCCCGCCACAAGGGCCAACAGAACCTGCGCCCAGATCGGCCATGCCGATACATGGACGCGGGATCGGTTCATTCGGCAGGCTCCAGGCCCTTAAGTCGAACCCGCATCCGTTTGATACGGCGCGGATCGGCATCGATCACTTCAAACTGTGGCCCGTCAGGGTGCAGCACCACCTCTCCACGCGCAGGCACACGTCCCGCCAGCATGAAGACCAAACCGCCAAGCGTATCAATATCTTCCTCATCCACATCGTCATGTGTCGTCAGAGATACTCCAATCTCAGCCTCGAACTCCTTCAGTGGTGTCTTGGCCAGCGCAAGGTAGCATCCGGACTTTTCCCGTGTGAACAAGGCGCCTTCATCAACGTCATGTTCATCCTCGATTTCGCCAACCACCTGCTCGATCAGGTCTTCAATCGTGACCAATCCGTCAACACCGCCATATTCATCAATGACAAGCGCCATGTGCCGCCGTTCAGTCTGCATCTTTGTCAGCAGAACACCGATGGTCATCGAAGGGGGAACAAACAAAAGCGGGCGCAAGCGGGCGCGCAGATCGTAGTTGGCCCCACCGCCGTTGAAGCCATGTTGCAGCGCCACGTCCTTGAGGTGGGCAAAACCGATGGGAGTGTCCAGCGTCCCCTCGAACACCGGCAATCGGGTATACCCGCTATCTTTGAACACCTGCACCAACTCGTCCAACGAGACGGTATCCTGCACTGCCGTAATGTCAGCCTTGGGCACGGCAACATCCTCGACCCGCAAACGGCGCAGGTTGATCATGCCATGAGACTGTGGTCGGGGGCTTGGGACCTCGGACACATTTGGGGCGCTGTCCGATGGGCTGAGCGCACCAATGACGCGCGCCAGAAATCCACCACTATGGGAAGGTTCGGTCATGTCAGTATCTGACTGCGCGCGTTGCGCCGCGTCAGACGATCCGTCGATGTCGCCCATTGGCTCCTATCCAGTTCGTTTGGGCCACTTGGCCCTGAATGCGACCTAATATGGGTCAGCCACCCCCAGTTTGCCAAGTATTTCGACCTCAAGTGCTTCCATGCGCGTGGCATCATGGTCACGGATATGGTCATAACCCAACAAGTGTAACACTCCGTGAACAAGCAAATGGGTCACATGAGCGGCAAAAGGCTTGTTCTGCTCAGCGGCCTCACGGGCACACGTGTCATAGGCGATGGCGATATCGCCAAGGCTGATTGAACCGCTCGGGTCGGGTTGAGGCGGAGTGGGCGCATCGCCATCCACATCAGGCGACAAATCCTCTTCCGGCCAGCTCAGAACATTGGTCGGCCTCGCCTTGTCCCGAAAATCAGCGTTCAAGGCAGAAATGCGCACATCATCACAGGCGAGTACCGATAGTTCAGCCCGCGCTAGACCCAGAGCTGACAAGGTTTCGACAATCGCAGTGTCAGCCAACGCCTCGAGATCGACATCCTGCCAGCGGCTATCTTCAATCAGGATGTCGATATGATGTGGCAACTGTCATCACCTGGGGCCAGCCCCGGCCAGGCCGAGGTTTGTTCAGCAAGAAAAAAGCGTATCAGGACGCTTCGGTATCGGCCTCGTACGCTTCAATGATAGCGGCTACAAGCGGATGGCGTACCACATCCTTGGACGTGAAATAGTTAAAGCTGATATTCGGAATGGTTTTGAGCAACCTTTCGGCATCAGCCAAGCCGGAGGCAACGCCGCGCGGCAAGTCGATTTGTGTGCGGTCGCCCGTTATTACCATACGTGACCCTTCGCCCAAACGCGTCAGGAACATTTTCATCTGCATGGTTGTGGCATTCTGTGCCTCATCAAGCACAACAAAAGCGCGCGACAAGGTCCGGCCCCGCATGAATGCAAGCGGCGCGATCTCGATCGTCTTTTCCTCTTTCAGCTTGGCAAGCTGTTTGCCCGGCAGAAAGTCGTTCAAAGCGTCATAGAGCGGCTGCATGTACGGATCGACTTTTTCTTCCTGTGTGCCGGGCAGGAAGCCCAAACGCTCACCCGCTTCAACCGCTGGGCGGCAAAGGATGATCCGGTCCACATGACCCGATATGAACATCGACACGCCGACCGCGACCGCCAGATACGTCTTGCCAGTGCCAGCGGGACCAATGCCAAAAGCCATTTCATTCTCGAACAGCGCCTGAACATAGGCCTTTTGCGCATCCGTGCGCGGTTCGACCAGCTTCTTTCGCGTCTTTATCTCTATTCGGCTACCGACTGGCATTTCCAATTGATCGCCTTGACGGGAACCTGTGCCTTCTTCGGACTGCCCCATGCGCAACTCACGATCCACATCGGCAGGTTCAACATCCTTGCCAGTCTCCAGCCTCAGATAAAGCGCATTCAAAACATCTGCGGCACGCTTCTGAGCGCCCTCTTCTCCCAGCACAGCCAACACGTTTCCCCGTCTCACGATCTGCACCTCAAGGGCGGTCTCGATGGCCGTCAAATGGCTGTCATAAGGACCGCACAGGTCAATCAGCAAACGGTTGTCGGGAAATTCCAGGACCATTTCCTGGGTTGGGTGGTCTAGGGTCAAATGTCACTCCTTGAGTCTGTGTTTCGCCTAGCGTTGCAAGTTCAGCTTGGGGGTGCAACGGGATGTTGGCCCTTTTCACGCATTTGAAACAAAAAAGGCCGGAACGCTAAGCGCGCTCCGGCCTCGAAATGTGTTTCGCTTTCGATCAATTGGGATCGTTGATCCGTGATCCACCCTTGAAGTCACCGACGGTTTGGGTTGGCGACGCAATTCCAGAGCAGACAGGTTTTCCGTATTTGTCGAGACGGGCAGACAGGTATCCTTCGACGCCGTCATCGATGATCCAGTGATCGCACCCGTTTGGATCTACCCAGATGCCGGCTTGAAGTTGGCTCAGGTTCTTTCTGTCGGTACCGCGGTCTATGGTCTTGTCTGCAGGCAGACCATCGCCAAAGCCATCAGCGCAGGCCCCGAGAAAAAGACCTGCTACTGCAAGTGGGACGAATTTCAGTTTTGTCATGATGCGCCCCTCACTGAATGCAGATAATTTCGACACGACGATTTGCCGCCATGCCCTTTGCCGTATTGTTCGGCTGCGCTGGCAGTCGTTCGCCGTAGCCACGCACATCTGCAATCCGTGCTCCGGATTGCTGCGCAACAGCGGCGACCGCATTGGCCCGGTTCAGCGAAAGACGCAGGTTGTATGCGTCGCTGGCGCGGCTATCGGTGTGTCCTGTTATGATGAAGCTAGTGGCGGTCGAGCTTTGAAAAAACTGCGCCAAGCGTTCGCGACCCGCCTTGTGGATGCGGAAGCTATCGGTCTTGAAGAATTGATCAGTATTCATCACCCCGCATAGGTTGCCTCGGCGACAGACTGGTATGCCCTTACGGTTGACGTGGGGCGTCATATAGCCCTCGGCCCCGTCATCCATGACCCAGTGCTCGCAGCCATCTGGATCGACCCAAATGCCCGGAATGTACTGACCTTTGTCACGCCCTTCCTGTGACCGCGTCTGGCCAAAAGCCTGCGCGGACACATCGGACACCATCAGCGAAGTCAGCGCCACGGCGGTGGCAGCCGCAGTGGCCAAAAGCTTATCAACTGTCATCGAAAATAGTTTCGCCACAGCCCTGTCCCTTTTTTGATCCCCCGCAAGGGCCACACCATGTTGGAACAAGCTGACCCCCGCTACTCTGAGCGAAAGCGTAGGCAATTATTAACACTCTGTGAACCCGCTTTTCACCACATATTGTGTCCAAAATGCGCTGAGTTACAATTGAACCGAGCAATTTGTGCACAAATTTCCAGCAGTGACCCGGATCAGTCGATCACGCCCGCCAGAGAATTTGCTCCGGCCTCAACGATTCTCACAGGCGAAATGTCGCCCGCTTTCCTTTCGGCATTTTCGACATGGACAGCGTGCAGATACTCGCTTTTGCCGCCCATCTGCCCAGGTAGACGACCAGGCTTTTCAAACAGTACGCTCACAGTTCTACCCACCATACCCTCCTGTATCGATCGCTGCTGGCGCGTGATCAGGGCCTGTAACCTTTGCAGCCGGTCGTCAGCTTCCGCGGGCTCTACCTGCGGTCGTTCAGCAGCGGGCGTACCCGGGCGGGTCGAGTATTTGAAACTGTAGGCGTAGCCATAGTTGACCTCTTCCACCAGATCGAGCGTCGCCTGAAAATCAGCCTCGGTTTCTTCGGGAAAGCCGACAATAAAATCACCCGACATCAAAATGTCAGGCCGCGCTTCGCGGATACGTTCGATCAGCCGCAGGTAGCTTTCGGCGGTGTGGCTGCGGTTCATGCGCTTCAGGATGCGGTCGCTTCCCGACTGCACAGGCAGATGAAGGTACGGCATCAGTTTCGCGCAGGTGCCGTGTGCCTCGATCAGGTCGTCTGTCATGTCGTTGGGGTGGCTAGTCGTAAAGCGGATGCGCTCAAGCCCATCCACCTTATCCAGATCCCAGATCAGCTTGGCCAGTGTGAAATCGGACCCATCTGGACCAGCCCCGTGATACGCGTTCACGTTCTGACCAAGCAAAGTGATCTCACGCACACCCCGTTCGACGAGATCGCGCGCCTCGGTCAGAATGCGATCCACTGGGCGGCTCAACTCGGCTCCGCGCGTATAAGGCACCACGCAGAAGGCGCAGAACTTGTCGCACCCTTCCTGCACGGTCAGGAACGCAGTCGGACCTCGTTGAGCCTTTGGGCGGTTCTTCAGCTTCTCGAACTTGTCCTCTTCTGGGAAGTCCGTATCGAGCGCTTTTTCCCCGGCTTGAGTCTTTGCTTCCATCTCGGGCAGACGGTGATAGCTTTGAGGGCCCACAACCAGATCCACCAAGGGCTGACGCCGCATTATCTCTTGGCCTTCCGCCTGTGCAACACAGCCAGCCACGCCGATCTTGAGGTCCGGTTTCTCAGCCTTCAAACCCTTGAACCTGCCCAGCTCGGAGTAGACCTTTTCCGCTGCCTTCTCACGGATGTGGCAGGTGTTCAGCAGAATCATGTCCGCGTCATTGGGTGTCTGCGTCTCGACGTAACCCTGCCCGCCCAGCGCCTCGGCCATCCTTTCGCTGTCATATACATTCATCTGGCAGCCATAGGTCTTGATAAAGAGCTTTTTCGGCGTCGTCATGGGCTTTGATCCCGGATCATGCGGATGGAATGCGGGCTGTACCAGCCTGCCTGACATCTTGCAATGCGGCGCGGATTAACCGAAATTTGACCTCAACCGCGCCAAAAGACGCTAAACGGGGCACAGAATGCAATTCGACAGTCTAAACAGCTTCATTCGTGACAAGGACGCTGTTCCGAAAAAGGGACCCGTTGCCGTTGTTTTGATTGAGGACGATGTCGAAGTGGACACGACCCTGCGGCACCATCAGCAAGCCGGTTTCAATCAGGTCATCGCGTTCATGCCGAAGCGGTTCAAACTGGCCCGCGACCTTTCCGAAACCCTGATACGCGTCGATTTTGACACGTCGGCACCTAACGCGCTTGAGACGGCGGTGAACGGAGTGATTGGTGCAGTCTCAGCAGGCACATGGATGTATTACTGCTACAATGCAGAATTCTTGTTCCACCCGTTTTGCGAGACCAGGTCGGTTGGGGAGATGCTGGCATTTCATACCGAGGAACGACGCGATGCGATGTTGACCTATGTGGTGGATCTGTACGCAGATGATCTTTGGTCTTGCCCTAATGCGGTGTCACTGGATCGTGCCTATCTGGATCGATCCGGATACTATGCGCTCGCCCGCCCGGATGAAAAAGGGCACCCGAAGGAACGGCAACTGAACTTCTACGGCGGTTTGCGTTGGAGATTCGAAGAGCACGTCCCCGAAGCAAGGCGTAAGATCGACCGAATTTCCCTGTTCAAAGCCAAACCTGGCCTGAAACTGCGGAACGATCACACGTTTAACAACGAAGAATACAACACCTATGCCTGCGAGTGGCACCACAACCTGACCGCAGCGGTCTGTTCGTTCCGAACCGCAAAGGCACTGAAGCTGAACCCCGGCAGCACCTACGATATCGAGACATTCAAATGGCACAACTCGGCCCCGTTCGAATGGCATTCACGTCAGTTGCTGGACCTTGGATTGATGGAACCGGGGCAATGGTTCTAACGGCCAAAACGTTACGCGCGGTCGACCCTTCGATTTAGTAAGATACCGCGATCAGGGAGCCAGTGCGGCGAGCGCTCATAGGATTTGCTTGCCAATGGAGCTGATACTTTAGGCGTTGCTCTTTCGCAGAGTGGGCTGTGCTGTCGCTACAATCCCAAAAATCCAAAGCCTTACTATGCGCGGCTTGACATAAGCGGCCCGGGTACTCTTGCGCCCGCGGCCTTTGCCATCGAAGGTGCGCCTATGGATTCCGGTATCGAGTTTTCATTCCGCAAACTCACACCCGCCGCGCAACGGCACATTCGGGTGTTCCAGCTTCACCAGTTCCTGGACCGGTTTGCGATGGGACTGACCGTGTCCGTGGTTGCATTGGCGTTGGTCGACCGCGGAATGGACCTGTTCCAGATTTCGCTGTTGTTCGGTGCCTATTCCGTCACGACGCTGACCATGGAATTGCCCTTTGGAGGGTTGGCAGACAACATCGGGCGCAAGCCGGTTTTTCTGGCGGCGGTGGGTGCTAGCCTGATTTCACTGGCCCTGTTCCTGTCATCAAGCGACTTTTACGTTCTGGCCCTTTCCTTTGCTTTTATTGGCTTCGGGCGTGCGCTGCGCTCTGGCACGTTGGATGCGTGGTTTATTGAGCATTTCAAAGCCAAGGCGCAAAACGTGGACGTGCAACCGGCCCTGGCAAAGGCGCAATGGGCCAACGGCATGGGTTTAGCATTCGGAGCGATCGTCGGAGGTTGGTTACCCGACGCCTTCGGTGCCATCGCGGTCCAATATGGGTTTAGCGCCTATGATGTCGCCTACGCAGCCAGCTTTGCGATGATGACTGCAGTTCTGATCTACACCCTCGTTGCTATTGAAGAAGAGCCACGGCCGCTGCATCCAAAGGCGCTGGTTCAGGGGTTTGCAAACGTACCGGTTGTTGTCCGCGACGCCAGTCTGCTCGCGCTGAGACACCCCACCCTTTCACTGCTTCTGGCAGCCTTGGCGCTTTTGCTTATGGCAACGAACCCGGTCGAAGTGCTTTGGCCCACCCACGTCAAACCAATGCTTCAAGAGGGTTACGCTAACACCGTGATTGGCCTGTTGACCGCAGCCTGTTTTTTCTCGATCGCCATTGGCGCGTCACTGTCGCCGCATATCAACCGAGTATTCAGGCGTGAGAATGCAATGACACTTACGGCTGCTGTAGGATGCCTTGCTGTGTTGCAGATTGTATTGGCACTCCAGGGTTCTGTACTGGGTTTTGTCATCGCCCTGATCGTCTACTTCGTGATCCTAGGCGTCGGTGAAACACCTGCCAGCAGTATTCTGCATTCCACGGTAGAGAACCATCAACGGTCCACCATGTTGTCATTGCGATCACTGGTGCAACAATTGGGGGCAACCATTGGTCTGATCCTCGTCGGAGCAATTGCCGAAGGGTATTCGACACCAATTGGCTGGATGGTCGGAGCGCTGTTCATTCTTGGCGCTTTGCTTCTGACAAGTCTTTTGGCCAGAAGACCAAAGGACCGCTCGTAGAAACAAATGATTTGATCGCAGCGCTACGCTTTCGAGCGTTCCAGTTTGCGCCGCGCGCGGGCTCTGTATGGAAATCAGTCCTTGCGGCGCAAGCGGATCACAACGTCCACAGATGCGATTTCCGCCCCTTCAGGCGCATCGGGCAGCTGCGCGATCACCAGTTGATCCGATGGCGCATCGGTCAGTTTCGCATCATCTTCCCAGAAGAAATGGGGATGGTCATGCGTGTTGGTGTCGAAGTAGCTTTTTGAACCGTCGACCGTCACCTCTTGCATTAGTCCCGCATCACAAAACGCACGCAATGTGTTGTAGACTGTCGCTAAGGATACGGCCTCGCCCTGGTCTTTGGCCGCTTCAAACAGGCTTTCCGCCGTCACGTGGCGGTGCTGGCCATCACCGATCAACAGCGCGGCAAGCGTCACGCGCTGCCGTGTCGGGCGTAGCCCGGCCCCCGCAAGCCATTCGCTTCCTACCTGATGCTGCGTTTCGGTCATTTGATCCTCTTACCCTTGCCCTACTTATAAAGGGCCATCGTTCTGCAATTCAATCGCAAAAGGGTTTGAGGCATTATGCCACACGCCCGAAAAACCCCATCTGCTCCTGCTTGGAAAAGGATTTGCCCGGGGTGTCGTAGTGCGAGAGCACCGCCACAATCCGGGACGTCCCCGGGCCAACGGTCGAGACGCGGTGCGCCGTGTTGACCCCCAGAAACACATTTAACGTGCCTGCGTCCTGGGTGAGTTGGGTTGGTGTGATGTGACCGGCCAGAAGGTCGGCGATGCCCGCATGATTTGGGTCGTCGTCGCTGCGCAAGTCCTTTGCGTATTCAAAGAGTCCGCCCTGGCTCGCCTCCTGCAATAGGAGCGTTGTCGTAAAGATCGAACGGTCGAAATGCCAGTTCAACGCCTCTCCCGGCCGGTACTCCAACACGTTCAGTCCCGCCAGCGCATCGTCCATCGTATAAAGTTCCGGTTTGTCCATGACCGCCGCCAGAAAGGCCGCGAAGGCGGGCCATTGGTAGATGTCATCGAGCGCCGTGCCCCGCATCTGATCATGGCACAGCGTGTGGTTGGCTGTCTCAACCTTGGTCAGGGCTGGGTCGTCAGCAGAAAGCCCGTCGACCGCATCCTTGAAATAAATGTTGTGCCAGCGACTATGATGAAAGCTTTCGGCCCGCATCAGCGGGTCCACGTGGTCGAGGACAGAGGCCAATGCCGCCGGTTGCATGAAGCCAGGAAGGTTGAACAGACCTTCGCGCGCCAGTCCGTCCTTCGCATGGGCGACCAGCACGTCCCATTCGGGTGCAAGCGGGCGATGAAGCGGATAGCGGTCGAGATCGATAATGTCTTTCTTTTTTAACCCTGCCTCACATCCAATAACCAGACAAGTCGCCGCTCTTGCGCCCTTTGCCCAGCCGGTGCTAGACGAACCGGACCCCATAACGGGACCAGACCCGAGACAATAAAGAGGCCCGAATGGCAGACTACCCCACCAGCTTCGACAAGGACGATTTGTTGAAATGCGCACGCGGAGAGCTGTTTGGCCCCGGCAATGCGCAGTTGCCCGCGCCCCCCATGCTGATGATGGACCGGATTACGGATGTGTCTTCTGATGGCGGCGCAAATGGCAAGGGGCATATCGTTGCCGAATTCGATGTCACGCCCGACCTGTGGTTTTTTGACTGCCATTTTCCCGGTAACCCGATCATGCCCGGCTGTCTGGGTCTGGATGGTCTGTGGCAGCTGACCGGCTTTAATCTGGGCTGGCGCGGCTGGCAGGGGCGCGGCATGGCCGTGGGTGTGGGCGAGGTCAGGCTGACAGGCATGGTCCGCCCGGACCGCAAGATGCTGACCTACAAGATTGACTTCAAAAAGGCGATCCAGACCCGTCGCCTGACGATGGGTGTTGCAGATGGCATCGTCGAGGCCGACGGCGAAATGATCTATGATGTCAAAGACATGAGGGTCGTTCTGAGCGAAAGCTGATCGCATCATGCCAGCAACCCAACTGATGACGGAGCGGCTGGCACTTGATTCCCTGACTGTTGATGACAGCGGGTTTGTGAAGCGACTGGTTCAGAACCTGCGTGTCCGCGCCTATCTGGGAGGTGTTGTCTCGGCAGACCAGCTTGACGGCATTGTTGGCAAATATCTCGAATTGCAACGTGACGGACATGTCTGGATTGCCAGATTTAGTGGAAACATCTCCATTGGATTGATCTTTGTGACCCCGCACCATGACGGGGTGGCGCCAGAATTGTCCTTCCAGTTCGATCCCCGTTACTGGGGACATGGGCTAGCATTTGAAGCCTGTCAACGCGTGCTGACCCACTGCGAAAACGATCAGGGCTTACGATCCATTATGGCAGAAACGCAGGAACGCAACGCACCGGCCCGGCGTCTTTTGCAACGCCTTGGCTTTCAAGAAGTCACGCGACTGCACAGATTTGGTGCCACTCAAGTCGTTTTTTCACGCGATCCGAACACGGGCGGCAATTGACTTGCCAAGCAAGGCGGTTGCACCCACCTGCCTCAGCGTCCTACATACCCCCTGACTAGAACGAAGGAGTACGCGCATGCGACGCGTCGTGGTGACGGGGCTTGGGATTGTCTCATCCATCGGAAACAACACCGATGAGGTGCTGGCGTCGCTCAAGGCGGGCCGCTCGGGAATCGAAGCCAGCGAAGAGATGGCCGAACATGGCTTTCGCAGCCAGGTCGCCGGAACGCTGAAGCTCGATGTCAAGGAGCACGTGGACAAACGCGCGTTGCGGTTCATGGGTCCGGGCGCAGCCTATGCCCATATCGCGATGACCCAAGCCATTGCCGATGCGGGGCTTGAAGAAAGCGACATTGTGAACCCGCGCACCGGTTTGGTTGCCGGGTCCGGTGGTCCATCAACGTCCGCCATGCTGACCGCGCATCAGACGGTTTTGAAGACAGGCGCCACCAAGCGCATTGGTCCATTTGCCGTACCCAAGTGCATGTCCTCGACGATCAGCGCGAACCTGGCGACGGGTTTCAAGATCAAGGGCATCAACTATTCCATCACCAGCGCATGTTCGACATCACTGCACTGCATCGGCAATGCGGCTGAACAAATCATGCTGGGCAAACAGGATGTGATGTTTGCCGGTGGCGCAGAGGAACTTGATTGGACTCTGTCGTGCCTGTTCGATGCGATGGGCGCGATGTCATCGAAATATAATGACACCCCCACACGGGCGAGCCGTGCCTTTGACGCCGATCGCGATGGGTTTGTCATCTCGGGCGGCGGCGGCATGGTTGTGCTGGAAGAGTTGGAGCACGCCCGCGCACGGGATGCGAAAATCTATGCTGAAGTCACTGGATATGCGGCAACGTCCGACGGCCATGACATGGTGGCCCCATCTGGCGAGGGTGGCGAACGGGCCATGCGCGCCGCATTAGAGACACTGCCGCAAGACCGGTCCGTCAGCTACATCAACGCCCACGGCACCTCGACCCCTGTCGGTGATGTAGGAGAGATCGAAGCAGTGCGTCGCGTCTTTGGCGAAGGTACCACACCCCCAGTCAGCTCAACAAAGTCGATGACCGGTCACGCACAGGGTGCAGCAGGAGCGCTCGAAGCCATCTTCAGCCTGCTGATGCTCGACAATGATTTCATCACGCCTTCCATCAATGTCGAAACGCTCGACCCGGGTCTAAACGCAACTGAGATCGCGACTGAGATGCGTCCAGATGCGGGCCTTGATTCCGTGATGACCAACTCTTTTGGCTTCGGCGGCACCAACGGATCGATGATCCTTTCAAAGTTTCACGGGTAAGAGTTCACTATGACGGGATTGCTTGAGGGAAAACGCGGCCTTGTGATGGGCGTAGCAAACGACCGGTCCATTGCTTGGGGCATTGCCAAGGCAATGCACGAGGCTGGCGCGGAACTGGCGTTCAGCTATCAAGGTGAAGCATTTGGCAAACGGCTTGAACCGCTGGCAGCAAGTGTTGGCTCGGATTTCATGGTTGACGTTGATGTAACGAATGACGCGTCGCTGGACGCCGCGTTCGACGCCTTGGAAGCACGCTGGCCGACCATCGATTTTGTTGTTCACGCAATCGCTTACTCAAACAAATCCGAACTGACTGGCCGGTTCCTGAACACCAGCCGCGCCAACTTCAAGCATTCGATGGACATCTCGGCGTATTCCTTCATCGAAGTGGCACGCCGTGCACATTCGATGATGCTGGAGAACGGCGGCACATTACTGACCTTGACTTACCAGGGATCGAACCGGGTTGTACCCAACTACAACGTGATGGGTGTGGCCAAAGCTGCACTGGAATCTGCGACGCGGTACCTGGCCAACGATCTGGGCCCAGAGGGCATCCGCGTGAATGCAATTTCGCCCGGTCCGATGAAGACATTGGCTGGCTCGGCCATTGCGGGCGCGCGCAAGACCTACAAGCACACGGATCAGAATGCACCCATGCGTTCGAACGCCACGCTCGAGGCGGTGGGCGGCACAGCTGTGTATTTGTGTTCTGACGCCGGGGCCTGCACAACGGGCGAGATCATTCGTGTCGACGGCGGCTTTCACGTACTGGGTATGCCTCAACCGGATCACCTTTGAACGGTTGCGGCTACATCCAGGATAGTTTGCGGCCCAGAAACCGCTCAAGCCGCGCGTCGGACTGGGCGTAAAACTCGCGAAGGCGCGTTTTTTGTCCCGATTGTAAGGTTCCCCTTGGATGCGCGTTCTCTTTCAGCGAGGGATCAACCAGCAGGTCTGGCAGGCCAAGAAAATCGGTCACGGCGTCAATCACTGATTGCGGGTTTTCACGCAGTTCAACGAAATCCAGCACGAGAAATCGATCCGCGTGAAAGACTTCGTTCCATGCTTCCAACTGGTCGATGTAGTGACCGCGACGCACATAGCTGAACCAATTCAGTTCTGGGCTGTGCACCAAGTCCCGGTTTTTGACCTGCGCGTGGGCATCACGCGTGCGTTCTTCTTCCAATGACAAGGCAACATCGAAGCTCTCTGTCTCCCGCCCTGTACGCAACATGTGATGGTAGTGTGACACACATCTTTCCACCGGGTCGCGCAGGATAGCGATGAATTTTGCCTCTGGCAGTGCGGCCTTTACGCGGTGCTTCACATCCGGCTCGAACAGATAGGCGGGTGTTGTTTCAAAGCACATCCTGTCACCCGCATCACTGAACTGATCAGCATACCAGGGAAGTCCATTGAGAAAGTGCTGATTGAAGAAATGCAGTTCTTTTTGTTGCGGTGCAAAAATATCCGGGTGCGAAGCGAGATGTGCGTGCAGAGTAGATGTGCCGCACTTCATCGCGCCGATGATCAGAAGCGTTGGCAGGGTTCGACCGGACCGTTGAGTACGGCACTTTGCGATTTCCCGCTCTATCTGAAACTGATCACTCATTGCGCCTCCTTGGCTACTGGAGTGCTTAGTGCAAATGACCGGGCGCGGCGAGCAAGTTGAACGTGTTCCACCCATTGTTTTACGCAGATTATCTGGGGCCGATTAGGTCTCAGTTAACGGAATTGCCCCACAATTTGCCGCAAAATCGCCCATTTGAATTGCGAGGATGTCCATCATGGCAAAGGATCGTCACAACCCGGCGCGTCAAGCGCGCATATTGGAGCGCAGGGCAGCACGCACCCGGCGATCCAAGGGGTTGGGACGGTTGTTGTTTTCGCTGACAGGAATAGGGCTTCTGCTGGCGCTGCGGTTAAATCCCGGGATCGTGGAAGAGGTCGTGGCAATGGCTCACGATGTCCCAAAGCGGTCGCAACCTGCAAATTTCGAAGCGCCAGAACCGGTTCACGTACGTCATATGCCGCGGGACGTAGTGCCGGTGCGCCGCGCAGGCACATTGCCACAAACCGAAGTGGCGAGCGATGATACACGACAACAGGCGGACGCCCTTGCGAACACGTTGCGCGGTCTAAACCCGGGTGGTTGACAGGATACTGGCGCGGCGGCGTTGCACCGCAGCGGCAACACAGGTCATCCAGCGTCTACAGACACCACTTCGAAATCGAAGGTCAGGTCTTTGCCTGCCAGCGGGTGGTTAGCATCTAGCGTCACCTCCTCCTCACCAACTTCGACCACGGTTACAGGCATCGGTTGGCCCTGAGGTGTCTGCATCTGCAACTGCAGACCGATCTCAAGCGGGATTTCGTCCGGGATCGCATCACGCGGCACGCCCTGCCGCAACGCCGGATTGATCGGTCCGTAGGCTTGATCGCACGGGATGTTGACCTTTTTCTTCTCACCCTCAGTCATGCCCGGCAGGGCCACATCAAGCCCTGGAATGATCTGACCGGACCCAACAACAAACTCCAGCGGGTCGCGCCCGTCCGAGCTGTCAAAGACGGTGCCATCCAGCAAAGTCCCGGTGTAGTGGATGCGCACGGTATCGCCGTCCTTGATCGCGGTCATGGTCCATCTCCCAACATGTCTGTCCTTTTGACAGATGGCACACACTGCCTGTCCATGGCAGTAGGGTAAACCCCACCTCGCCCCTTTTCGTTCGTGTGCCTCCGTGCCAGTCTGTGCACAAGGGAGTGCCACTAATGCCTATCACGACTTGTATTTTTGACGCCTACGGCACGCTTTTTGATGTGGCGGCAGCCGCACGCATTGCCGCAGCAGAACCAAGCTTTCCGCGGTTGGCGGACACATGGCCTGCGGTGGCCGAACACTGGCGGCAGAAACAACTTCAATACACATGGCTTCGCGCCATTACCAATGCACACACTGATTTCTGGCAGGTCACGCAGGAGGGTCTTGATTGGGCACTCGAGCGCAACGGCCTGGCAGACGATGCTGCCCTACGCGAGCGTTTGCTGGCGCTTTACTGGGAATTGCAGGCATATCCTGAAGTGCCAGCGATGCTGCATGGGTTGAAGGATGCCGGAATGAACACTGCCATCCTGTCGAACGGGTCGCCGGATATGCTGAACGGGGCTGTTCAATCGGCTGGGATCGGTGATGTTTTGGATGATTGCCTGTCAGTGGAAAGCGTCGGCATCTTCAAGCCCGACAGCCGGGTCTATGACCTTGTCGGCCAACGTTTTGGATGTGCTGCCAACGAAGTACTTTTTGTATCCTCAAACGGATGGGATGCCGCAGGCGCATCCGGCTATGGGTTCACGACGGCTTGGGTAAACCGCGCGGGTGAGCCTGTGGACCGTTTGCCGTGGGCACCGCAGCATATGTTGACCGACCTGACCGGCATTCCAGAGCTGGCCCGCATATGAGCACGTTTCAGACGTCGGATGGCCTGTCTCTGTACTTTGAGGACCATGGCGAAGGGCTACCGCTGCTGTGCCTGCCCGGTCTGACCCGCACCACGCAGGATTTCCAGTACATCACACCGCATCTTCCGCCCTGTCGCCTGATCAAGCTGGACTATCGTGGGCGCGGGCAATCGCAATGGGATGACAGCTGGCAGAACTATACCCTACCGGTTGAGATACGCGATGTGATGGAACTGCTGGATCATCTGTCGCTGTCCGCGGTCGCAATTCTTGGCACGTCACGCGGTGGGCTGAATGCTATGGGATTGGCGGCCACTGCGCCGGATCGCCTGCTTGGCGCTGTCCTGAATGACGTTGGACCAGAGCTGGACCCGGCAGGTCTGGCTGGCATCATGGCCTATCTGGGGCGCCGCCCCGCCGCGCGCACCTTGGCCGAAGCCGTTGCTGCGTTGCCTCACGTTCTGAAAGGGTTTGAGGGCGTTCCGACAGAGCGCTGGATCCAGGAAGCACACACGCATTTTGTCGAAACACAAGATGGCCTCGACATCACTTACGACCCACGCCTGCGCGATGCGGTCGAAGCAGGTGGAGAGATGCCGGATCTGTGGCCCTTCTTTGATGCGTTGGCAGGCAAGCCGCTGGCCCTAATCCGCGGTGATGGATCTGACTTGTTGAGCGCAGAGACGGCGCAAAGAATGCAAGATCGTCACCCCGATATGATCTTTGCCGACGTTCCGGGCCGCGGCCATGTGCCGTTTTTGGATGAACCTGAAGCCTTGGCAGCAATACGGGCATGGATGGAGAAGTTGGTTTGAACATTGAAATGATCCGCGCAGCGGCTGCGCGGCTGGAGGGGCACGCACGCAAGACCCCTCTTCTCAATTCCCCTTTCATCGACGAGATCGCGGGCCGTCGCGTCTGGATCAAACCAGAATGCCTGCAACATACTGGCAGCTTCAAGTTCCGCGGGGCGTGGTCTGCACTGTCGGCATTGGACGAGGTCACGCGGGCCGCAGGGGTCATCGCTTTTTCCAGTGGCAATCACGCACAGGGCGTGGCGCTTGCGGCACAGATGCATGGTGTGCCGTCCGTCATCGTTATGCCCAGCGATGCGCCCGCACTCAAAATTGCGAATACCAAGGCGCTCGGCGCCGAAGTGGTGCTCTATGAGCGTGGGTCCGGTGATCGTGACGCGATCGGTGCGCAGCTGGCCAAGGAACGCGGTCTGACATTGATCAAGCCCTTCGATGAGCCGCAGGTGATTGCGGGCCAGGGGACAACTGGTCTTGAGATCGCAGAACAGGCAGCGGCTGTCGGGGTGACAACAGCTGACGTGATTGTCTGTTGCGGCGGCGGCGGATTGACCAGCGGCATTGCACTCGCGCTAGAGACTGAAGCGCCGAGTCTGCGTGTGCGCCCGGCGGAACCGGAAGGGTTCGACGATGTGGCGCGGTCCTTGCGCTCGGGCCAGATTGAACGGAACTCTGCGGTTTCGGGCAACATATGTGACGCCATCATCACACCACAGCCTGGCGACCTGACTTTTCCCATACTGAAGCGTTTGTGCGGCCCCGGCCTTGTCGTCAGCGAGGACGAGGCTTTGCACGCTGTTGCGCAGGCCTTTTTACGGTTGAAAGTCGTCGCTGAACCCGGCGGAGCAGTGGCCCTTGCTGCCGCCTTGTGTCGGCAGGACCAGATAGAGGGGAACGACGTGATCGTCACGATATCGGGCGGAAACGTGGATCCTGACCTATTCAAACGCGCATTGGACACACTTGCATGACTGAATTTTCAATCGCCAGCTTCAACGTCAAAAACCTGATCGGCCCGGATCAGGAATACTATCGGTTCCAGCAGTACACGCCCGAAGAATACGCCTGGAAAGTCGATTGGCTGTCCGAGCAGGTACAGACCATGGATGCCGACATCGTGGGATTTCAGGAGATTTTTGAAGAGGGTGCCCTGCGAGAGGTGATCGATGCTGCGGATGCAGAGGGCATGGCCGACAACGCTCAGCACATACCCGGCCCTAACAAGCGCTATCGGCGCAAGGCAATTTTTCGCAAGCTGGCCTATCGCCCCTATACCAGTGCGGCATTGGCCGTGGCTGCAAATGTGAACGACGGCGGGCCGGGGCAGCGTCGCCCGGGTGTCGCAATCCTGTCGCGCTTCGGTTTCGAAGGTAAACCAGAGATCATTCAGGACTTGCCCGAACCTGTGGATATCGACTTTGGCCCCATGGGCCCAGATGGAGGCGGCAGCTTTCGCCTGACCCGTTTGAGCCGTCCGATCCTCAAGGTGCGCATACCCGTCGGCAATCATGTCATCACCGTTTTCAACTGCCATTTGAAATCGAAACTGGGTGAGTTTGTTCGCCCTGAGGGCGCCGACTTTCCGCCGGAAGTGGATTTGACCCGCTATGATCCGGTGGGCAGGGCATTAGGTGGTCTGCGCGCTTCTTTGCGCCGCATGGCAGAGGCTTGGGTGCTGCGCCGTGCTGTCATCGCGGAGTTGCGAGCTGGGTACCCGGTGATGGCCATGGGCGATTTCAATGATGGCGAACATGCCGTCAGTTCGGAGATCATCAGCGGCGAACACCCTTTCAAAAACTATGCGTGGATGCTCCGCCACGACGCTGAAACCCCGCGTGATCGCTATTCGGAGGAAGAAGACGCACAAATACGCGAAGATATTGAGGCGGTGCGCCTGCACTCGGCGGAAAAGCAGTTCATCCGCAAGTCGTCCCGCGACATGGTGTATACGGCAGCGTTTGGCGGCGTGTACGAAAGCATCGACCAGATTTACATGTCCCGCCATTTTCTACCTGACGCGAAGGGAAGCATCGGACAGATGGACTATTTCAGCGTGTTGAACGATCATTTGACCGATGGCAGCCATGCCGAGGCACCGTATAACAAGCTCGCCTCGGATCACGGGCAGATCATCGCGCATATGCGGCTGAAGGATTAGGCACCATGCACATGGCGGATTTGGGCGACGTACGCCTGCACTACCGCATCGACGGTCCGGAGGATGGCGCGCCGGTGGTCTTCGTAAACTCGCTCGGGACCGACATGCGGCTGTGGGATCCGATCCTGCCCTTGCTGCCCGAAGGTCTGCGCATCCTGCGATTTGATAAGCGGGGTCACGGACTGTCGACCTGCCCGCCTGCCCCCTACTCCATGGGGCAACTGGTCAGTGACTGTGAACGGTTGATGGATCTCCAGGGCTTTAAGGACGTGATGTTTGTGGGCCTCTCTATCGGGGGCATGGTTGCTCAAGGGCTGGCGGTAAAGCGGCTGGACCTGATGCGCGCCATGGTGCTGTCCAACACCGGGGCCAAGATCGGCACCAAAGAGATGTGGGCCGACCGCATTCAGGATGTGGAAACGGGCGGGATCGAAGCGCTGGCCGATGCGGTCATGGATCGCTGGTTTTCGAAGGAGTTTCACCAAACGTCTGAATTGGAGCTGTGGCACAACATGCTGGTCCGGCAGGAGGACGCGGGATACGCAGGCTGCTCGGCAGCGATCTCGGGCACGGATTTCTTTGCCACGACGGCTAAGCTGCGCCTTCCCACACTGGGCATTGCAGGGTCAGAAGATGGATCGACCCCGCTCGATCTGGTGCGCGAAACGGTCGATTTGATCCCCGGTAGCCAATTCCATCTAATCCGCAAGGCAGGCCATTTGCCATGCGTCGAACGACCAGACGAATTCGCCCGCGTCGTGACAGATTTTATGCGCGCGACGGGGCACATCTGATCTATGGCAGCTTCGGTTTTTTCGTCGGCCTTGTATGGTCAATTGTTCCCGACAGGTGAGGTTGGGCGACTGTGGTCCGACAGTGCCGAAGTACGTGCGATGCTGCTGGTCGAAGGCGCCTTGGCCAAGGTTCAGGGCGCGCAAGGCATCATCCCGGAAGTGAGTGCGGCCTTTATCCATCGCTCGTCCTTGGAAGTACAAATTGATCCTGCGGGCCTTGCTGAGGCGACGGGTCAGAATGGCGTTAGCGTGCCTGCTCTTGTGGCCGAGTTCCGAAAAGCAATGGAAGCACCGGAGCATGCGCAATATGCGCATTGGGGCGCGACCAGTCAGGACATCATCGACACTGCGCTCATGCTGCGCCTGCGCCAAACGTTAAATGCTCAGCAGGACGTGTTGAGCAAGATGCTCAGGGCAATGGGCGCTCAGGCCGCGATGCACGCAGAGACACCCATGGTCGCGCGCACCTATGGCCAGCATGCAACGCCTACGAGCTGGGGAGCTGTATTGGCGCAATGGGGCCAAGCCCTGGCCGACGCGATGCAGGAATTGCCAGCCTTGCGGGAAAGCTCTTTGTGGGTATCGCTCAGCGGCGCGGCTGGGACGGCATCGGCTTTGGGGCCAAAGGCAGATGAGACACGCGCCGAGCTGGCTGACGCGCTGAAGCTGCGCGATCCTGGCCGGAGTTGGCACACCGACCGTGGACCCGTCCTGCGTATTGCGGATTGGATGGCACGGATCGTGGCAACCCTATCCGCTTTGGGGCAAACCGCCGTCGTCCTTGCCGCTACTGAGGCCCAGGAAATTACGCTGGATGCGGCAGGATCATCATCGACCATGCCACAGAAGCAGAACCCAGTTGGGCCGTCCGCACTGGTGGCTCTTGGTCATCAAATGACGGGTTTACGGTCATCCTTCCAGGCAGCCGCGGCACACCAGAACCAGCGCGACGGGGCGGCTTGGTTTACCGAATGGATGGTAATGCCACAGACAGCCTTATGCTGCGCGGCGTCGCTCAACGTCGCAGACATGCTTGTATCAAGCTGGAAACCTAATACGGCAGCCATGGCATCCAAGTTTGAGGGCCTCGGCGGCGTTCACGCCGAGGCGTTGAGCTTTGCCTTGGCACAGCAGATGCCGCGCCCTGACGCACAGGCGGCCACCAAAGCACTTGTTGCCGAAGCCGTCGCATCGGAGCAGTCATTGGAGAGTGTCGCCCGCATTGCGCACCTGGATTTACCCGACACTCTTTTTGACCCAACCGCCCAACTGGGCACGGCCCCCGCAGACGCACGCGCCTTTGCCAACCGGGTGAAAGCCCTGTGAAGTTACCCGTCATCTTTATCCTGCTGACGGTCATGATCGACGCGATGGGCATTGGCCTGATCGTGCCGGTCATGCCGGACCTGATCCAAGAGGTTCAGGGCATGGGATTGGGCACGGCAGCCCTCTGGGGCGGGGTATTGTCGACCACCTTTGCTGCTATGCAATTTCTTTTTGGACCTCTTTTGGGTGCCTTGTCGGACCGCTATGGCCGCCGTCCCATACTGCTGGTTTCGCTGATTGTCCTGGCGCTCGACTACCTGGTCATGGCTGTTGCCGGCACGATCTGGCTGCTAGTGTTGGGCCGGATCGTTGGTGGCATCACTGCCGCCACACAATCCACGGCAAACGCCTACATGGCCGACATCTCGAAGCCTGAGCAGAAGGCTGCTAATTTCGGTCTGATCGGAGCGGCCTTTGGCATTGGCTTTGTGCTGGGTCCTGCCATGGGCGGGTTTCTCGCGGAGTATGGCACGCGTGCACCGTTCTATGCCGCGGCGGGCCTCGCCGCTGCAAATGCGATTTTCGGCTACATCGTTCTGAAAGAAACGGTTGATGACAGGATCCGGCGTTCTTTCACCTGGTCACGCGCAAATCCATTTGGCCTATTCAAACATCTGGGAAGACTCCCCGGTCTTGGACCGCTCCTTCTGGTGTTCTTCATCTACCAGATCGCGTTCATCGTCTATCCGGCGATCTGGGCCTATTACACGGCTGAGCGTTTTGATTGGTCGCCCGGCATGGTGGGCGTGTCACTAAGCCTATTTGGCATCTCGATGGCCGTGGTTCAGGGCGGATTGATCCGACCCATGCTGCGTTTTCTTGGGGAGCGCGGCGCGGTTATTTATGGGCACATCGCAGATGTCGCCGTGTTCCTGCTCATCGGCTTTGTCAGCTCTGGCACGTGGCTATTGATCCTGACCCCACTTGCAGCCTTGCCTGCGGTCATCACACCGGCCTTGCAAAGTATCATGTCGCAAGCTGTGGGCGACGATGAGCAAGGTGAGTTGCAGGGAGCGCTTGTGTCGATTGCAGCCCTCGCCATGATCGTGTCCCCGCTGCTGATGACCACGGTGTTCTACACGTTCACAACGCCGGACACGGGTATCTACTTGCCTGGCGCTCCGTTCCTGTTGGCTGCTGTTTTGATGGCGATTGCGCTGATGGTTTTTGTTCGGAAAGCCGGAACAACGACTTCACACAACGTCAGTGGTTCAACTGCGCCCTAGATCGGTCGTTTTCCGGCTTGCCTGCGCACCGCCGCTGCGTCACCGTCTCTGGAAAGAGAGGCAAAGGGACGACATGCAAAAAATCAAAGCCGCTGTATGCCACGCGTTTGGCGCCCCCCTTGTGGTCGAAGACATCCTGCTACGCACCCCCGAGATGGGCGAGGTCGAGGTTACGCTGGACGCGGTCGCAATTTGCCATTCCGATATTTCCTATGCAGAGGGCGCTTGGGGTGGCAGCCTGCCCGCTGTTTACGGACACGAAGCGGCCGGTGTGGTCAGCGCAGTGGGGCCCGGTGTGACGGGCCTGTCGAAAGGGGACAGTGTGGTTGTCACGCTGATCCGAGCGTGTGGGACGTGCCCGTCTTGCGCAAGCGGCAAACCAACGGTGTGTGAGACACCTTATGACGGCGACAAGGGGCCAATCCGTACCGCAGAAGATGGCAAACTGCATCAAGCCATGGCCTGCGGCGCCTTTGCCGAGAAGGTCGTGGTGGACCAGAAGCAGCTCGTGAAGATTTCAGCCGACATCTCGAAAGAGGCGGCGAGTCTGATCGCGTGTGGGGTCATCACCGGCGTCGGTGCCGTTGTGAACGCCGCTGGCCTGCGCGCGGGGCAGGATGTGGTTGTCATTGGTGCGGGCGGCGTCGGTCTGAACGCCATTCAGGGCGCTCGCATTGCAGGTGCCCGCCGCATCGTCGCCATCGACATGACCGAAGAAAAGCTGGAAGACGCCAAATCCTTTGGCGCAACCCACGGCGTACTGGCAACGGGCAAGTCGCCATGGCGCGCCAGCTACAAGGCCCTTGGCGGGAAGGGCGCTGAGGCGGTGATTGTCACCGTCGGCGCCATCCCGGCATATGAGCAGGCACCCAAATACCTGGGCCGTGGTGGCAAGGTTGTGATGGTCGGCATGCCACATTCCGGCGACACGGCCACATACGAACCCGTCATTCTGGCCGCAATCGGACAAGGCATGGTCGGGTCCAAGATGGGTGACGTGGTCATCCAACGGGATATTCCATGGATGGTGGACCTGTATCAGCAAGGCCGGTTGCAACTCGACAGCTTGATATCGGGCCGCTGGTCGCTGGATCAGATCAATGAAGCGATTGCCGACACGAAATCCGGGAAGGCAAGGCGGAACGTGATCCTGTTTGACAAGTCGTAGGGGCCAACCCACTGGGCTTTGCCCGCTCACTGAGAAGATGCCAATTACCTGCCCCGAAGCTACTGGAACAGACACGAGGGACTGTAGGATGAAACTCAAGGACCTCGACATCATCATTACGGCACCTCCAGCCCCTGGCTGGGGTGGGCGGTATTGGATCCTCGTCAAGGTGACGACCGATGACGGGATCGTCGGATGGGGTGAATGCTATGCCTCATCTGTTGGGCCGGAGGCGATGCGGGCTGTCATTGAGGATGTGTTTGACCGGCACATGCGCGGCGAAAACCCAGAAAACATCGAGTTGATGTTTCGACGCGCCTATTCCTCGGGCTTTACCCAACGACCTGATCTGACCGTCATGGGCGCGTTCTCGGGGCTGGAGATCGCGTGCTGGGACATCTTGGGCAAGGCGCGCGGACGACCCGTCTGGGCGCTGCTCGGTGGTCGAATGAACGACCGGATCCGCGCCTACACTTACCTGTATCCCCTGCCCCATCATGGCTTGGACGCATTCTGGACCTCTCCTGAAATGGCGGCAGAGGCGGCGTTGGACTGTGTTGACCGAGGGTATACGGCGGTGAAGTTCGACCCGGCTGGCCCCTACACCATGCGCGGCGGGCATATGCCGGGGATGCGGGACATCTCCCAGTCTGTGGCGTTCTGCGAGGCGATCCGCGAGGCAGTAGGCGACCGGGCCGATCTGCTGTTTGGAACTCACGGCCAGTTCACCACCGCCGGGGCCATTCGCCTCGGACAGGCGCTGGAACCCTACAGTCCACTGTGGTTCGAAGAGCCAATCCCACCGGATGCCGTTGAAGAGATGGCCAAAGTGGCGCGCGCCGTGCGCATCCCGGTTGCCACAGGTGAGCGGCTGACAACAAAGGCAGAGTTTACACCAGTTCTGCGCAGCGGCGCCGCCACAATACTGCAACCGGCCTTGGGCCGCGCAGGAGGGATCTGGGAGATGAAGAAGGTTGCGGCCATGGCCGAGGTCTACAACGCACAAATGGCACCGCATCTATATGCCGGACCCGTGGAATGGGCCGCCAACATCCATTTTGCGACGTCAATTCCGAACCTACTGATGTGCGAGACAATCGAAACGCCGTTCCACGATCAATTGATCAAAGGAAGCATTCGCGTCGAACATGGGTTCATAACGCCGCCGGACGCCCCTGGCTTGGGCATTGAGATCGATGAGGCACTGGCCCGCGCGCACCCATATTCTGGAGACGGTTTACATCTGCAGATGCAAGACGCTCCTTGCGACTACGAGAAGGGCAACAACTTCGAAGGCGGTGCGCCAGCCCCGCGCGACTAGCGATAAAAGCGCACGGCCGACACCGAGATGTCAGCCTCCATCTCGCGCCCGATGGCAAGGATGCCAACGCGGCGCAGGCGTCGTGGATCAAAAGCCGCATCCGTTCGGTGTGCTGTGAACGCGGTGAATGGAATTTCAATTGTTGTCCATTTGGCAGGTGCAGTGAACTCGGTCCGGAACGATTGCCAGGGCCGTGTCAGCGCGTCGGTCCGCAGGCGCAAGTCGTAGGTTTCGCCATTGCCAAGCACGTCCAGAGCGATGCCCGTAAACGCACTCGCATCAAACGTGTCGCCCCCGGCAAGATCGAATGCGATCTGGACGAAACCACCATTGTTGTCGAGCGAAACCAAGCCTGACAGACGCGTTGCGTCGCGGGCCTGAACAACCTCTTGCGTGGCCTGCCCTCTCGAGACGCCGCCCATAACCGTATCGGCCACATATTCCCATTGCGGGTCCAGATCGAGGGTTTGCGCCTGTGCCATTGCCCCGCAACATAGCAGCACAATGGCTGCCGCCCAGCGGATCATGTGCGCACCGCTTCGAATGCGGCCCACACGGCTTCAAACTCGTCAAAGCTGATGCGCTTGCCTTTGACCGAATCAAAAACGATGGTCTCGGAGCGCATAAGCGTGGCGATGGCCTCTGCCAGCCTAGGCGCCACATCTTTGGGTATCACAACCGCACCATGCCTGTCGGCGTGCACAAGATCACTAGGACAAATGTCGAGGCCGTGGATACGTACCGGCTGATCATAGTCGACAACGTGAACAAAACCGTGGCTTGGCCCAATTGAACCGGCGACGACAGGATAGCCATCCGCCAGATCACCGAGGTCCCGCATCACACCGTCGGTTAATGTGCCGGACAGACCAAAGGCCTTGTGGATGTTCGTATTCACCTCGCCCCAATAGGCACCAATCGCGTTTGGTACGTCCAGATCCTGCACGACACAGACCGAAGGGCGATCCCCTTCTGACATGTACTTGTAGTAGGCTATGCGCCGCGCCTTGATCACGTCCGCAGGTTCAGTTGGCGGAGCCAGTGCCCGGATGCGCGCGGTGCGGGCGTAGCCAACCATGACGCCGTCAGGGTCAGAGGCCAGCATCGTACCTCGCGTGAACGCGTTGAACCCCCGCCTGCCTTGAGCCACTTCAATGGCGTTACAAACTGTTGGTGTGTCGACCGATTTTAGCAAGCCATGCAGCGCGTCATCCATGGTTTACCCGTTCGCCAGTGCCGCGCCTTCTGACAGCGCTGTCAGCTTGGCAAAGGCAATTTCCGGATCAACCGAACCGAAGCCGGCAAAGGTGCCAAAGCCACAGTCGCTGCCGGCAATGACACGGTCGGGCCCAACAATGCCGGTGAACCGTTCGATACGCTGACGCACCACTTCGGGATGTTCGACAAAGTTGGTGGTTGTGTCCACAACGCCCGGCACCAGCACCTTATCATCTGGAATTTCCGACTTGCGGTCGCGGAACACAGTCCACTCGTGTGCATGGCGGGGGTTCGACGTTTCGAACAGCACATAGCGCGCCTTGGTCGCCATCAAGGTTGGAAACACCGTGTCCATTGCGATGTCACAGGTGTGCGGTCCTTCGTAATTGCCCCAACAGATGTGTACGCGGACCTTCTCGGCCGGAACATCCGCCAGCGCATGGTTCAACGCCTCGACATGCGCATCGGCGATCTTGAGGAATTCTGCATCGCTCAGGTCGTTGAACAGCATGTGCCGCGACAGGGCCAGGTCGGGGCAGTCGAGCTGTAGGTCCAACCCGGCACCCACGATGGTTTCATATTCCGCCTTCATCGCATCCGCGAGAGCAGCGAGATAGGCGTCCCGGGTTGAATAGAAGTCGTTTTGCAGAAAAAGCGAGATCACGCCCGGCGAGGCGGCGTTCATGAAACCGCGTTCCATCCCATGCTTCGACATCGCCGCCTTTAGGTTGGCGATGTCCATTTCCAGCTCGCCCTGCCCCTTGCTCTTCACTTCACCCGTGCACATTGGCCGGGCGTATTTCGGAGTACCGCCGTCATCCGCCAATCGCTTGAGAAAACTTGGAAATTGCTTGAGATCGGCAGGCGCATTGCGCGGGCTATCGCCGGAAAATCCGGTATAGCGATCCTTGACATAGGTTGCGTAGCTGATCTTGGACGTCTCGCCATCGCTGACAATGTCCACGCCTGCCGCCACCTGTTTGGCGACGGTGTCATCCACCGCTTCGGCCATGGCGGCATCAAATGCAACCTGATCAAACGCCTCCTCTCGCTCGCGGGCGAAGATGAAGTCGACGACCTTCTGTGTACGGGGAAGTGAACCCACGTGGGTGGTGGCGACAGGCATGGTACTCTCCTTCAAATCTTGCGGGCCATCAGAACGGAATGACTGTTGGTCTCGGGGTCTTCGGCTAAAAAACCGGTCAAACGCAAACTGTTTGCCTCAAGACACGTGGCATATTCGGCAGGCGATAGTGAGGCGTGGTAAACAGGTTCATCACCAACGGTGCCTTGTGCCTCACCCGCATCCGGCCCCACGGTCAGCATCACGATGCCGCCCGGTTCAAGGTGGCCAGCGATCCGCCCAATACAATCGCGTTGCGCATCTGCAGTCAGGTGGAAGAAACTGTTCCATCCGATAATGCCATCGAATGTTTCGCCGAGATCAAGGAGCCGCATATCGACCTGCCGCCAATCCCCGTTGGGCCAACGGCGGCGCGCGATGTCCAGCATCGGCTCCGAGAAGTCGACACCCGTCACGCAGAACCCTTCGGCCTTGAACCAGCGCGCAATAGGCTCACCTGTGCCGCACCCCAGATCGAGTACCCGCGCGCCCGTCGCCAGCCCGGCAGCAAAGCGTGCAAGCCAGCGCGCCTCGAACAGCGCGCGGGACCGTTGCGCATCATAGATCTCTGCCTGCCGGTCATAGACCGCGCGAATGTCGTCGGGGTCAGCCTTGATCCCGGTCATTTGTGCGCTCCCCGATCATACGCTTCTGCCGTGCACCGCAGGACATGGCCAACCCGACAGATGGTATGTTTGCATTGGATCATAATGTGCCCTCCCATGCGACAGCATCTCTTTCTCTACGGTTGCGGCGTGAACTTGCTGCCATCCCTGCGCCATGGCCGCACCGGACCAGAGCACAAGGATCAGTGCGATCAGCCGAGCCATGTGGGCCCGGCCGGATCGTCGGTGCCAACGATGTGATAAAGAGACGCCTCGCCGGTCATCGACGGTACTACGCTGTGCGGCAGGTTTTCCGGAACACTCATGGTATCACCCTGTGCCAGCGTCGTAGCACCCCCGTCCCACGCCACCCGCCAGTGTCCCCGCATTGGCATAAGGACGGACGGCTTGTCATGGCTGTGCAAGGTATCCTTGGCACTTGAACGGGTGACCAGGTCCACCTCGAACCCCGGTTTGTCACGGATGATCCCGGTCTCGCCGATCACCTTGCAGGGCGCATCCTTTGCCAGACACACCATATCCCAATAGCGCCGAACGCCCATACCCACGACCTGCATGGGTGTCATTTCGGGATAGTCCTTCAACTCTTCATCCGTCAGCAAGGGCATGGGTTTGACATCGTCTGGCAGGCTTTCACCCTTCTTCGTATCATAAAGGCTGCCATTCTCACCCAGCACCAGCCCGTGATCTGTCGCATCCTCAATGACCTGCGGGGCCCAGATGACACCGCCGCCTGCGTCGTCGCCGCCCAGGATCGCCATGATCATCCCGTAGTCGGTGCCGATATTCTCGAACCCGCGGAAGATACCGGTTGGGATGTTGATGATATCCCCCTCTTCCAGCACCACCTCGCCCGCCGTGCCCCAACGACCCCAGAAAAAGCGCCAGCGGCCCGAGAGAACAAAGAACACCTCCGCCGTGCGGTGCGAATGAAGAGAGTTGCGGCACTTCGGCGGTTGCCCCGCCGCCCCGATGTTGAACCCATGCGGGATCGAGATATGGACATGCTGATCCGGGCTTTCCGACACACCACCGCCGATGATGGTGAAGTTTTCCTTCTGGTCGCTGCCCGGCGTGTGCGCATCGATGAACGCGGTCTTGCAGGGCATGAGGTCGCCATAGCGCACGATGCGCGGCTCCATCTCGGCGGGGGTCATGTTTGGGTCCTTTCATGTGGGAGGGTTGGATCGGGCAGCGGGTCGCCCGGTGTTGTTCCGGTGATGTCGGCATGGATCCAGACCATGCGGTCAACGAACCAGACTTTGGGCAGGATGGTGGCGACCAGGCCAAGCAAAGTGGCCCACGGATTCAACACGATCAGGCCATAGATTAACGGCAGCGCGCCAAGAGCCGACAGTGTGGTCAGCACGTGAGCTGCACGCACATGGTGCCGCGCAATGTCGTAGCTGTCGCGCGCAAGAAAGATGCGCTCGCCCAACGTGCCGCGCGCCCCCCAGCGGCCGAAGTCGGCAGGCGGCGGAAAGGCGCGCGGATTTGCCCAGGTCCAAGCCGCGGCCAAAAGGAATAAGGGCACTGCCCACCACCCGATCCATTGCCGCGCATAAATCGCCGCGACCAGAAGCGGTAAGCAAGTGAACCGCGTCCAGACACTGAGCGGATTGGAATGACGCCGCCAGTCGGCGTCTTCCATCCCCATCAGGCGTTCGGCAGCGCGGTAGATGTCGGTCATCCTTGCCCTTTCAGCACTGCATTTTCGGCTTCCAACTCGGCAATGCGCGCATTCAGCTTGTCCATTTCGGGACCAACCAGTTGCGCGATCTCGGACGCATCAAAGCGCGGTGTGATGAACTGGGGGCAGTTCCAGTCAAAGGCTTCAAGGCGGATCGTCACCAGACGTTCAACGCGACCTTGCCCGTCCACGGCCAGTTTCTCGGCAAGGTCCGGGTTGTTTTGGGCCTGTTCAAAGGTGGCCCGACCCTGCAGCTTCATCCGCGCCTTGCGCGGGTAGTCCATGAGGAAGAGGGACACCCGGTCGTTACCCGCCAGATTGCCTTCGCTGATGTGCTGCTTGTTGCCTCGGTAGTCCGCAAAGGCGAGCGTATGATCGTCCAACACCTTGAGAAACCCCGCTGGTCCACCGCGGTGCTGGATGTAGGGCCAGCCGGTTTCGGAGACCGTCGCCATGTAGAATGAGGTACGCGAGGCGATAAACGCCACCTCATCCGCGTTCAGCGCATGGGTCCGGGCGCCATAGCTGCGGGCGTACATCACGGCGGAGCCATCTGCCTCTTGCAGTGATTTCACAGCATCCGTGAACATCAGCTCATCATAGCGCTTCACGACAGAGCTACCCCGTCTGCAAAAGGATCTGCTTCCAGATCGCCGTTTCATCAAAGAGCGCATATTCGCGCCGCAGGCCCCATGGCCCGAACTCGGCATGAGAGATGCCCAGCACGTAGACCTCAGCCCCCGTCGGCGCGCCGAAATACCCCCAACCATCATGCTTGCCATGCAGGCTCCAACGGATGGCGGCACGGGGCGGCATCAAGTCGTCATTGCGCCCGATCTGATGATCAATCGTGAACTTCGCATCTGGGAAGGACGCACGCAGCCCCATCCAGAAGCGATCTACCGGGTCCGCGCCATGGCCCGTCACGCCCCCGGGATATTCAGATTGCGAGGCACGATCATACTCAGAGGGAATGGCCGCCATGTCCGCACGCATGATCCGGGTCAGGATGTCGGCGTATTTCGCGCCCCACTCATTCTCATTGCCACGCCCTTTGTACGGCCCCGGCTGGTCGGTTGCAGGCGACAGCGGACGTACCGCCTTTTCCATTCCGCCCTCACGCTCGATCAGATCAGCGGCATAGGCCTTCGCCTCCCACCCGATCTGGTTCACGATGGCCGTTTGGTCTCGGATCAACCACTCGTCATTGATCTGATCATTGATGGCGTGACAGTCGGCAATGATGCGGTATTGCAGCGTCTTGCCCGACGCCTGGCCATAGACCCCATCAGCCATATGCGTCGCCGTTGACAGGATGCGATGCGACGACAGCATCCCCTCCTCCGGTGTGCCGGACCAAATTACATCCTCGCCCAGCAGCGTGCGGTCGGGAAACTCGGCCAGCGTCGCCATGGTCGCGCCTATGACCTTTTCGTTGCCAATGACCACCGAACCGGGCGAGCGCACCACGATGTCGGGACTGTAATAGTGATGCAGGGTCGCGATGCCGCGGTCTTCCCAGATCTCCTTGGTGATGCCGAGGATATAATCGGGGAAATCCTTCCACCGGTTCGAAAAACCCTTCATGCGGTCCATCCTTTGGGTATGCGGGCCGACCCACGCAGGACCAGCGGTCCGTCCAGCGCGACGCGGCGGGGTTTGGTGTCGGGATCGGAGAGACGATCCATCAGAATATCGACGGTGGCTTCGGCCATCTGTCCTGCAGGCTGGCGCACGGTGGTCAGGTCATAGCTGGGCCATGCAGCGAGAGTCACATCGTCATAACCAACGACAGAGACATCCCCGGGCACACTCAGCCCCAGTTCGAACCGCAAAACATCCAAAACCGCAAAGGCCATGTGGTCATTGGCACAGAACACGGCATCCGGTCGATCTGGTCCAGCGAACATCTCGCGGGCCACGGTTTTTGCCGTCTCAAAGTTGAAGTCACTGACACCGCGGGCGGCCAGAGCCTGTCCGCCCGCTTGAAGCCCTGCGACAAACCCTGCCTCGCGGTCGCGCTGGGTCGAGGCGCCTTCCCAGCCCGCAATATGGGCGATGCGTTTATGTCCGCCCGCCAGAAGAAACTCAGCCAGCTTGCGCCCGCCGTGGTAGTTATCTGAGGTGACTGCCGACAGCCGGTCATCATCCTGCGCCCGGTTGAAGAGAACGATGGGAATACCGGCGGCCTCACACCGCTGAGTAAGATCGTTGGACATGCCCACGCTGGCGGCAATGATGCCATCCACCTGATAGTCGAGCAATTCCGCCATGACCTCGTCCGCCTCCTCCCCACTGTTGGAAGAGAGAAAAACAAGAACGTGGTAGCCCTGCTCCTGCAGTTTGCGGCTGAGCCGTTCGATGGCTTCAGGGTAGAAATGATTTTCCAGATAGGCGACGACCAGACCGATGATGCGGCTACGCCCAGTGATCAAGCTGCGCGCAAGCACATTGGGGCGATAGCCGAGGGCATCCGCAGCCTGCCGCACCTTGTCAGCCGTGCGCTTGGACACTGACGCCCCAGGTGTGAACACACGTGAAACCGCCGACCGGGAGACCCCGGCCCGCGCGGCCACATCGAGTGCTGTCACCTTGTCCGGCATCAGTCTGCTGTCCACCCCCCATCGATCAACATAGACGTGCCTGTGACCATCGCCGATGCATCAGACGCCAGGAACAGGACCGCACCCATGATATCTTCGACCTCGGCCACCCGGGGCAGCTTGATCTTGTCCATGATCCACGCATAGCGCTCGGGGTCTTGAAACGATTTCTCTGTGAATGCTGTGCGTACGAACGTCGGGCAGACGGTGTTGATGCGGATGCCCGCTTTGCCCCACTCGATGGCCATAGCTTTGACCATCCCTTCGACTCCGTGCTTCGTCGCACAATAGACGGCCCGATCGATGCCGCCCACATGACCCATCTGGGATGAGATGTGGATAATCGAGCCTGGTTTGCCTGCGCGAGTCAATGCCCGCGCAGCCGCCGTTGAAAGGAAATAGGCCCCTTTGAGATTGATACCAACCACTGCATCAAAGTCGTCAGGCTGCGTCTCCATCGACGGGCCATGACGCGCCAGTCCAGCAGAGTTCAAGACGATATCGTATGGTGCATCAAAGGCCGCATTAACAGCTTCGATATCCGACTGATCGAGCGGCATAGCCTCTGCACTCCATCCCTGGCCGGTCATGGCAGCCACCACATCCGCCAAGGCATCGGCGCGGCGCGCAGCACAGACCACGTGCGCACCTGCTTCGGCCAGTGCCACTGCGCATCCAAGGCCGATACCGGACGACGCACCCGTCACAAGCGCGCGCTTGCCGGACAGATCAAAGGATGGGGTACGGGGCAGTTCGGTCAAAACGACAGCCTCCCTTTCAGTTCAGAGTAATCCACCATCACATGCGTCCGATACGCAGGCCGCTCCGTCAAGGCGTCGTAGTAGTCTTGCGCGCCCGCAGGCACCTGCCGATCCAGATCAAGCGTGAAGTAGCGATAGAGAACGTGACCGGCCCAGATATCCGCAAGCCCGAGGGTTTCTTCCGACATCCACGCCCGCGCCCCACGTTCCGACATCGCCACGGCAAGGTCGGCTTCAAACTGGCGCAAAGCGTGATCCACGGCTGCCATGTCCCGCTCTGCTTCGGGGGTGCGGTAGTAAGCCCAGAATAACGGTACGGTAAAAGACCGACACAGCGTATGCTTGGCCCACTCAGCCCACATGTCATCACGTGGGGATGTCACGAGGCTACCTGCACCATAGTGCGCCACAAGATACCGAAGGATCGCTGCGCTTTCGAACATCACCGTGTCGCCATCTTCCAGGACCGGAACCAGCCCCATCGGGTTCATCCGCCGAAAAGCCTGTGTTTCGGTGCCACCAAACCGACCGCCGACATCCTTGCGCTCAACAGTCAGCCCAAGCTCGGCGGCGCCCCACATCACCGCCTGCACATTTGACGACGTGGCGCGCCCATGGATGATCAGCGTCATAGCGCCCGCCCGGTTTCAGGGTCGAACCCCGCGCGCGCCTTGTTGAACTCCCGCATCCGGGCCAGAACATCGACACCGATCTGGTCGTACATGTGCAGCAGATCGACCATGACCCAATTCTCTCGGATCAATCCTTTTTCAAGGCGCCAGAAGTCCAGACTGCGCATTTCGATCCGTTTGTTCACGGGCGGGATGCCCAACCACCCATCGTGGGTGATGGTCTGATACATGTCTGGCCAACCAGTGACCGCGGCATAGGGTCCATCACCGAAGAAATGGTAGGTGATTTCGTCCACGTATTTCCCGCGATCCGGCATACCATTGAGAAACGGAATCTGATGCCAGTTGCGAAACCCCGCGATGCCGCGCCCCGATCCGATACCGCTTGGTCCGTACCACATCATCTTGGGGTGCCAGAACCGCTCCATTTCCATCACTTCCGGCCCACCCTGGCTGGGGTGCTTCTTGAGATGATCCAGCATGTCGATGATGTGTTGGCAGGATGCTTCACTGGTCGCATCATCACGCGGCCCTTCAACCAGACCGTCGCAGGTGGCAGGGCCAGGCACATGCCATTCCCGACCCAACGACGGCACCATCGGCCAGGCGTTCGCCTGCATCATCACCTCTGGAATATCCCAAAGGGCCTGCATCTCGACGATCTTGTCGTTCTCGAACCGGTAGAACTCGTGGAACCGCATGTGGACGATGTGACCGGTCGGCGGGACATCGAGCCAGGGGGCCGCGAAAGTGCCGGTGTAGTATCCGCCGCAGCCGACCCAATCGGCACCGTCCGGTGTCGGGCCAGAGATCACGATGCTGTCCCGCCGTTCAAGGTCAGGCCACGCTTTGGCCAATGCACCGTAAGAACGGTCCACATGCGCATCCACACCCGTCACAGTCTCGAAAGGGAAAGCGAGGCGGAACACGACATCGGGCGTGCACAGGGCATGCAACTGCGCCCGCACGGTGTCCAAGTCAAAGTCATACAAGGCCTGCCGTAAAGGTGCGATCAGGGCCTTGTGCCGTGAGTGAGGATCCATCTTATCCCTGTCCAGACTTGTTGCGGGGCGATTGCCTACTCCGCCGCATCACGCGCCGGTGCGCCTTCGCCGTAGGGGACGTTGATCCCGCCATACCGGCGAACCCGCAGGTTGCACTGCTCGGCATGGCCAACGAACCCTTCCAACATGCAAAGCCGCGAGCCATAGGCGCCAATCTCTGCCGCCGCCTCATCGGTTGTGACTTTCTGGTAGCTGTGCGTCTTCAGGTATTTGCCGACCCAGAGACCACCCGTATACCGACCTGCCTTCTTCGTCGGTAGGGTGTGGTTGGTGCCGATCACCTTATCCCCATTGGCAACGTTGGTTCGCGGCCCAAGGAACAGCGCGCCGTAACAGGTCATGTTTTCGAGGAACCAGTCATCCCGGTCCGTCATGACCTGCACGTGTTCAGATGCAACGTCGTCCGCCACCTGCAGCATCTCTTCATATGTGTCGCAAAGGATGATCTCTCCATAATCCTCCCAGCTTTTGCGGGCGGTATCGGCGGTGGGCAGAATGCCGAGGATCCGCTCGATCTCCGCAGCTGTCTCATCCGCCAAATTGCGCGAGTTGGTGAGCAGCACAGCGGGTGAATTGTAGCCGTGCTCGGCCTGCCCGAGCAGGTCCGTGGCACACATCTCTGCATCGACAGTTTCGTCGGCGATCACCATCGTCTCCGTCGGACCGGCAAAGAGATCGATGCCCACACGGCCAAAGAGCTGGCGCTTGGCTTCAGCCACAAAAGCGTTGCCCGGACCGACCAGCATGTGCACCGGGTCAATGGTCTCGGTTCCGATCGCCATAGCGCCCACGGCCTGAATGCCCCCCATGACGTAGATTTCGTGCGCACCGCCCAGGTGCATGGCGGCAATGACGGCCGGATTTGGTTTGCCCTGCCAGGGCGGGGTGCAGGCGATGATACGCGGAACTCCGGCAACAGAGGCGGTTGCCACGGACATATGGGCCGAGGCCACCATGGGGAACTTGCCCCCCGGCACGTAACAGCCCACGGACTGCACCGGGATATTCTTGTGGCCAAGGATCACACCCGGCATCGTCTCGACCTCGATATCCAGCATCGAGTCGCGTTGCGCCTGGGCAAAGTCACGGACCTGTTGCTGTGCGAACTTGATGTCCTCCATTTCGCGCGGGGTCAGCTCGTCCATCAGCGTGTCGATCTCGGCTTCCGTCAGGCGGAAGCTCTCGGGGCTGTAATTGTCAAACTTCTCCGACAGCTCTCGAACCGCTGCATCGCCGCGCGCCTCGATGTCAGCCAACGTTGCCTCGACAATAGCGCGCGTCTTGGCATCGTCCTCGGCCCGCTCTGCCTCGGGCTTGCCGCGCTTCAAATACTCGATTGTCATCTCGTCACCTCAGTTGTCGGGTCGCGGCGGTGTCTTGTCGCCACGATCGAAGGCTTCCCAGCCCTCACCATCAAAAACGTCCCGCCCCAGCTGGGCGAGGACGTGGGGAAAATCGACCATCACGTAGTTGTCGGTGATACGGCCGTCTTCCACCTTCCAGAAATCCATGTACCGGATCTCGATCCGCTTGCCGGTGGGCGCAATCCCCATGAATTCGCCGGCATGGGTGGCTTCCTGTCGACCAAAGGCTGCAGCCCACTCCCCCATGTACAGCCGCGCCTCGTCAACGCAGACCTTATCGGCAAAGGCCGCCTGAAAGGGGCGTTGCCAGTTGTCCTGAAACTCTTGCAAGCCCGTCTTGGTGCCGCATCCCCGATTTCCCATCCAGCGGAAGGACTGGGCAAAGAACTGGCCAATATCATCAATGCGGTGGTCGTTCAGACCATCCACCATACCCTCAATAACCGCGCGCGTTTCCTCGGTCTTGGTCATGTCAGTGTCGCGGGTCAGAACCGCTTGCTCGGGGCGGGATCCCTTCATCGGATCATCCTTTCATTTGTGATGTGTGACGCGTCGAAGAAACGACGCGGACACAAATGAAATCCCGTGGCATCCGGTTGAGCGCGGGATGCGCTTGCATCCGGCAGGTGCGCGACGAACTGCTCATCAGCCTTTCACTGCCCCCGCTGTCAGCCCCGACACGATCTGGCGCTGGAACACCATGACCAGAAGGAACAGGGGTGCCGTGATAGACACGGCAGCAGCGACCGCCTCGACCTGGTCAGTCGTAGTCGTCTCGCGGTTGAAGTAGCCCGCGATGGCCGGAACCATGGTCTGGTTCTGCGCATCAAGCAGCAGCGCCGTGACGAGGAAATCGTTGTAGCCCAGAAGGAAGCTGAACAGCCCCGTCGTGATGACCCCAGGCCACATGACCGGCATGATCACCCGGCGAAACGCCTGGAAATGCGAGCAGCCGTCTACCCGCGCCGCCTCGTCCAACTCGGATGGGATGTTCTGGAAGAACGACCGCAGCATCCAGATCGTGAACGGTTGGTTGATTGCGACGAGCACGGCGATGATGGCCCAGGGTTGGCCATAAAGTGTCGGGCTGAGGTCGCCCAGGATCGGGCGCAGGATTTCAGCCGAGTTGATGAACCACGGCAGGTAGCCCGCCACCAGCACCGAGTGCGGCAGGGCGCGGAAAACAAGCGCGATGATCAGGAGCCAGAAAGCGAGATTCGAGCCGGAGCGTGCGAGGCCGTAGCCCGCGAGCGTGCCGACCGTGAGCGACACCGTCACCACGCCCGCCGTCACGATCATCGAGTTGATAAAGTTGCGGTAGAACTGGTTCTCACCCCAAACGGCAACGTAATGCTCTGTTGTGAGCCCCAGTATCGGTTTGCCTAGCGGACCGGCAATGCTGTTGAGCATGCCGAAGACCAAAGGCAGTGCTCCAAAAAAGATCAGCACAAACAGCAGGCCATAGACCGCAGCGCCTACGAGCCAGCCTAGCACGATGAAGCCAGGGGGCGAGTATTGCTCAACCATGCCCGGCAGCCGGGTGAACGCCCAGCGGATCGCGAAGTAGAGCACGATCAGGCCAAGAAGGATGTCGAGGAAACTGAGCCCATTGCCCGCCGCCCGCGTAGCGGGTCCGGTGATCACGTTCCACGCGCTGGCGTCAAAGGCATCGCGCGGAGATTTCACACTCATCACCGCGATCCACGCGATGGGGAAGGCCGCGATGAGGCACCAGAAGGCGAGGAACGCGCCCGATGCGACTTTGAGGGACAGCGGCTGCGCGGTGGCTTTGGACATTAATGTGCCCCCCCTTTGTGGTCACGCCAGGTGCGGCGCAGCGGCAGGATCAGCAGGATCACAATGCCCACCATTGTCAGCATAGCGCTCGCTGCCGCCCGGCTGATCGCCCGGTTGCCGGCGTCATCAGGTGTCAGGAAATCAAAGGTCAGCCATTGCAGCGAAATCACATGCGCCTGACTGCGGAAGCCGATGATTTCGTCAAAGACGCGGTAACAGTCCATCAGGTGGATCAGGGCGATGAAGATGATCAAAGGCATCAGGTGCGGAATGATGACATAGCGCAGACGTTCAAAACGGTTCGCTCCGTCAATGATGGCACTTTCCAGTGTGTCCATGTTCACGGTCTGCAGACCGGCATAGAAGATCACGAAGGCAAAGGGTGCTACGTGCCACACGCGGTAGAAATACATCAGCAGCTCAATCGTCCAGGCCTGGGCAAACATCGCGATGTCACGATCAAGCCAACGCTCCAGCGTCGCCGTCAGAATGCCGTCACCCACAAACAGCCAGTAGATCGAAAGCGATCCAATGACCGGTGTGATGATGAAAGGAAGGAGCGAAATGAAGATGACTGGCCCGCGCAACGCCTTGGTCGCGTTGTTGACAGCCAACGCGATCATCAGACCCACACCAATCACAAGGGGCAACGTTACAAGGGTGAACATCAACGTGAACCGCAGCGCCTTCCAAAAATCGATCTGAAGGATGTCACCCCAGTTGCCCGAGCCGATGGCGGCCCAGAATTTGTCCATCTGCAAGACGTTCTGGTAGCTCTGCACACCCACCCAGGCTGTTGTTGTTTGCGTCCTGCCTGTTTCCTCGTCGATTACTGGGACTGTCTTGATTTCCGTTGTGCAAGTCTGGGTCAAAAAGCCGGGGGTGCAAGTTTCGACCTCAATCTGCTGCATGACGGGTTGGGTGATCTGGAAAGACTGGATGAAGACCGAAATCAAAGGCGCCGCGATAAAAAGCAACATCATGAACACCGATGGTGCCACAAACCAGAAGAAGGTTTTGAACTTCATGCTGCTGTCCTTTCCACCATGCACAAGACAACACCGATCTGGCGTTCGATCATCATGGTCGCGGCACCGGCGTGTGCATCCGGTCGTTCGGCAAGACGCGCGACAATCGCGCATCCAGCAGAGCCGCCGCTCAAATCGATATGGTTGAACTCAAGGGTCATCCGTTCCCACCAAAGAGATGGCTGGCCAAGGATGCGCCTCGGCCAGCCCAAGTTGCTTACTGCAACACACCGGCCTCTTTGGCCGAGGTGGTGTAGGCTTCTTCCACAGCCGCAAGCGTCGCTGCGGCATCACGGTCACCGGTCAGGAATGCAGGCAGTTCGTTGCCCAGCGCCGTGTGCAGCAGACCCATCTGCGTGGTGGACGGATAGGCGGGCGGCGCGGGATTGGCGGTCGCCGTTGCAATTGCACCCTCGGCCAGCGGGCCAGGTTGGTAACCGTTCACAAGCCAGATCGCCGCCTCGTTGTTGGCCGTGACCATATCCGCATCCAGCCCTTCCATCGCCAGGCGGAAGGCTGCGTCCGCCTCCTCGTCGGTGATGTTGGCCGCGATCACGATACCGTCCCACCACAGGGTCGTGGCAGGCGCACCGCCGTCCATTGCCATAGGCGCCGCAGCCATGGTGACCTTGCCGACAACCTGGCTTTCGTTCTCGTCATTCATCGCACCAGCGCGCGAGGCCCACAGGTTCGCCATGGCGATCTTGCCCTGTTGGAACTGTTGCTGAACGTAAGTTGAATCGCTGACCAGAACCTCTGGATCGGTATAATCCAGGGTCTTCTTCATAGCTGCGAGCGCCTTCATCCCGGCGTCCGAATTCACCGCAGCGGTGTTGTCGTCGTTAAAGAACGCCCCACCAAAACCCGGATACATGTTCACGAATTCCTGGGCGAGGTTCCATCCCGACTTCATGGTCGCGCCAATGGCGTGATCGACGACACCCGCTTCCTTGATCTTGTCAGCGGCCGCGAACACTTCATCCCACGTTGTGGGGGTGTCGATGCCCAGATCGGCCAGAATATCGCTGCGGTACATCAGGTGCTGTGTGTTCACCATCATCGCCACAGCCATGATCTTGCCGTCCACACGGATCAACTGGTTGGGCGAAAGGTTCTGACCATACTTGGCCACCAGATCATCCAGCGGACGAATGGTGCCAGCGTTGAGCAGCGGCGTGACGGTGCCGTTCGACACACCACCGATGTGATACAGCGACGGGTTCGCCTCAAACGCCGCAGGTTGCTTGGTGCGGAATTCCTGGTCCAGTTCGGCCTGGAAGTTGCCGCACTCGGCCATGGCGTCAGTCACGGCTTTCCATGCTTCGAACCCGGCGGTCAGCGACTTGAGCGGCACCTCGTTTTCGTAGGAACACGCGGCAAAGGCCGTGGTGCCCAAAAGCGAGACAGCGCCCGCCAGTGCCAGTTTCTTCAGATACATTTACAGACTCCCTGTTGTGTTTGACGCCAGTGCATCTTGCAAGGCTGCACTGGCCGGATTGGTCCGCCCGGATGCCTCCGGACAAACAAGTTCCTCAGGCAAAACGTTCGCCTGAAGAAGAATCAAATGCGTGGCAGATGCCCGCAGGAACCGTGAAGGACACAGTATCGCCGATCTCGGCCCGGAATTCCTTGTGCGCTTTGATCGACACAAGCTGCCCACCAGCACGCACGGTCAGCATCGTGGCATCCCCAAGCAACTCAATCGTGTAGATCGGCGCGGTGATCTGGCCGTCGCTTTCAGCGAGCGCCGCGTCCTCGGCTCGAAAGCCCAAAGTGGCCGGACCATCTGGTGCCGACAGACCGCTGATCGTGACATTATCGCCGGTAAAAGTGCCCCCACTCAACGTGCCGTCCATCAGGTTCATGGCGGGCGAACCAATGAAGCTAGCCACAAAGGTGTTGGCGGGCCGATCGTAAATCTCGGTCGGCGTGCCAACCTGTTGGACCTTGCCCTGTTTCATCACCACGACACGGTCGGCCAGGGTCATCGCCTCGATCTGATCGTGGGTCACGTAGACGGTCGTGACCTTCAGCTCGTGGCTGAGGTTCTTGATCTGGGCACGGGTCGACACACGCAGCTTGGCATCGAGGTTCGACAACGGTTCGTCCATGAGGAACACATTGGGTTCGCGCACGATGGCGCGGGCCAGAGCCACGCGCTGCCGCTGACCGCCGGACAATTCCGCTGGTTTGCGGTGGAGAAACTCATCCAGTTCAACCATTGCCGACGCGCGGCGCACCTTCTCGTCATGCGAGGCGGGGTCGACCTTACGCACCTTTAGTGGGAAGCGGATGTTTTCATAGACGTTGAGGTGCGGATAAAGGCCGTAGGACTGAAACACCATCGCAACATCCCGGTCCTTAGGGTCCAGATCGTTGACGCGCTTGCCATCGATCATGATGTCGCCTTCGGTCGCATCTTCAAGCCCGGCAATCATGCGCATCGTCGTTGTCTTGCCGCAGCCTGACGGACCGAGCAGAACCAGAAATTCCTCATCGGCGATGGTCAGATCAAAGTTATCGACCCCGACGAAAGTGCCCCACCGCTTGTTGATGTTGCGCAGCTGGATTTCTGCCATAAGATCCCCCGGCCAAAAGGTTGATGTATTAGGCTAGACACCGGGTTGAGGACTTGGCAACAGTTTTTTGCACACGTGTGCAAAACGCATCGCAGAACCGGTCAGCCGGGGCTGTCAAAAACGCGATTGCACGGCATTTAGGCACTCGATGATGCTGCGACGCGGCGCGTCCACAAAAGGCGGATTGCAAATCACAACACCTTCCTTGGTGGGATTTGCGGCAGTCCAACCAGTATGCAAGCGACGCATCCTGGACCGATCAGTGCTGCGGCGCAGCGCCCACAAAACGGGGCGATGCAACTTTCATAATCATCCGAAAAAGAGAATGCGTGAAACCGTCGAATACCCACGCTTGTGTACGCAATCGACAGGTTTGCCATGGCACCGGCACACCACACACCACCGAATCGACGAACGTTTCAAAGCACGGGATCGGGTAGCAACCCGGACCCCAGCTCTGTCTTGAAGCGTCTTCCGGGCGTCTTCAGAAAAATGCTTGCAAACCGGTCTGTGCACGCCCAAGGATCAGCGCATGCACATCATGGGTGCCCTCATAGGTGTTTACCGTTTCAAGGTTCACCATGTGACGCATCACCTGGAACTCACCGGAAATCCCGTTCCCGCCATGCATGTCACGGGCCGCACGCGCAATCTCGAGCGCCTTGCCGCAGTTGTTGCGTTTGACGATCGAGATCATCTCGGGCGCAGCCTGTGCCGCATCCATTAAACGCCCCACCTGCAACGAAGCTTGCAAACCCAAGGTGATCTCGGTCTGCATATCTGCCAGCTTCTTTTGGAACAGTTGCGTTTGCGCAAGTGGTTTGCCGAACTGTTTGCGATCCAGCCCATATTGACGCGCGGCGTGCCAGCAGAACTCGGCTGCCCCCATCGCCCCCCAAGAGATGCCGTAACGCGCACGGTTCAGACACCCGAACGGCCCCTTGAGCCCCTGAACATCAGGAAGCAGTGCGTCCTCACCGACTTCCACATTCTCCATCACAATCTCACCGGTGATTGATGCCCGCAAGGACAGCTTGTTTTCGATCTTGGGTGCGGACAGGCCCGCCATACCTTTCTCAAGGACGAATCCGCGGATCTTGCCGCCGTGTTCCTCCGACTTGGCCCAAACCACGAAAACATCGGCAATGGGCGCATTCGAAATCCACATCTTGGACCCGTTCAGCACATAACCACCGTCGGTTTTCTTGGCGGTGGTTTTCATACCTGCCGGGTCGCTGCCTGCATCAGGCTCCGTCAGGCCAAAACAGCCAATCCACTCACCGGACGCCAGTTTGGGCAGGTATTTCTTGCGCTGTTCTTCCGATCCGTAGGCATAGATCGGATAGATGACGAGCGAGGATTGCACCGACATCATCGACCGATACCCGCTATCGACCCGCTCGACCTCGCGCGCGACCAGACCGTAGGAGACATACGAGCCGCCTAGCCCGCCATACTCTTCGGGTAGCGTCACGCCCAAAAGACCCATATCCCCCATCTCGCGGAAGATACCTGCATCGGTCGTCTCATCGGCAAACGCACTGACGACACGCGGCGCCAGTTTTTCCTGGGCGTAGGCATGGGCCGAGGCCTGGATCATGCGTTCGTCTTCGCTCAGCTGATCGGACAGGCGCAGTGGATCGGACCAGTCAAAGGAACCAAGGTCCGGCGCATCCTTGGCCTTCAGGATCTTTGTCTCGACGTTCATAGGGTCCTCCATCCATCTGCGTGTGCCGGATCGGCATGTCTTTCCATCGGAATGTAGTGCGACGCGACCGGCAACACCATGCGTCATCGGCACCAGGCGCCAACCCGATTCAGATGACATGCCCCAGGCTGGACGCAAGCCTGCCCCAATTCGGCCTTATTCTCCACTCATAGACAACAGATACGATTCTGTCTTCCGGGTGGGGCCGAAGCAAAAGGAGTGCTGGCATGAAGCGCGCGATGCAAATTGGGGCCGTCCTGGCCACGCTGACGGCTGCGACCGCGGTCTCTGCAGCTGAACACGAAGTTCTGATCCTGCCGGACGCCTATTTCCCGTCGGTTGTGTATCTTGACGAGGGCGACACGGTGAAATTCACCAACCTCACCGGTACGGATCACAAAATCATCTCGAAACATGAGAGCTGGGCACTTGGTCCGATCGCGGATCAAGAATCCGTAACCATGGTCGTCGAACCGGGCGTGCAAACCACGTTCTACGACGCGGATGCCGTCTCAGAAGAAGATGGCTCCTTCCTCGTCGAGGGCAATTTGAGCTTTGCGGCAGCACCGCTCGACTAAGCGTCGATTGGGGTGATGAGGCCCGGACCAGACGCACGGTTCGAGTTCACCACGGCATCAACCCGATGCCACTTCAAAGCATCATGAGGGGCAGCACGCATCAGCGTAGCGGCCCCTTTACCCTTTTCGCCTAGCCAAAGTGCAACATCCTCGGGCTCAAGAACCACCGGCATACGGTGGTGGATACCCGACATCGGTTTGTTGGCGGCCGTGGTGACAATGGCCGCTGCACGAATTCGATCGTGACCCAGGTCCTTCGGCGCCCATTCCTGCCAGACAGCAGCAAACACGAGTGGGGTCCCATCGCTACGGGTGATGTACCAGGGCAGACGCGTGTCGCCTTCGCGGGTCCATTCATAGAAGCCCGACGCCGGAATCACAGCCCTCCGCTCCCGACAGGCGGCGCGGAAGGCGGGTTTGTCGGCGATGGTTTCGGCCCGCGCATTGATCAGTAGCGGGCCATCTGAGGGCGTTTTGTACCAATGCGGAATGAACCCCCACCGCATCGGGGCCAGCCATCGTTGCCCACGTTGATATGTAACAGTGTGCACGGCATCGGTCGGGCAGACATTGAAGTTAGGGACATCGGGCATGTCGTTCGCAGCAACCGCGGCGAACATCTCAGACATGTCTTCCGGGGCCAGCGATATTGAAAAACGTCCACACATGAGGATGACGCTATCTGGTACAAATAGAAATCGTAAGGCGGATCTTGATCCGCGAGCGCGGCGGAGGACACCTCCGCCTTACAGTTGGGCACAAAAAAAGGCGGAGCGTCAGCTCCGCCTTACTCTTGATCCCGTAAGGCGCAGGTGCCCTGCGCCACCGCCACTACTTCACCGTGATACGACCATCAGTGTAGGGCGTGAACGGTCCCTGCTCCGCCAGGTACTCCGCCAACACATCCGCCAAGTCAGGTCCGAAATCATATGCGTTCTCAGCAGTGGTGAACATGGCATAGCCATCACCACCATTGCGAACGTAGTTGTTTGAAACGACCCCATAGACCTTGGCCGGATCAATGGGCGCGCCTCCAACCATGACGTCACTCACACGCTCACCCACTGGTTTTGACGCATCAAAGGCAAAGCTCATCCCCGCCACCTGAGGGAAGCGACCCTTAACCTCTTCGATCTGGCTTACGCCGTTTTCCAACGCATCGACCATTGCTTGGCCGGAGACTTGGAATGTTGACAGCGTATTCTGGAAGGGGAGCACGGTCAGCACCTCGCCCATCGTGATTTCGCCCGAATCGATCGAGGCGCGGATGCCACCACCGTTCTGAATAGCGATCTCGACCCCCTGCTCCTTGACCCGCGCCAGCATTGCATCAGCAATTAACGAGCCCATGGCGCATTCCTGCACCCGACAGACCGAACGGTCCCCTTCGATGGGCTCTGCGGCCTCCGCAACGATCCGCGTCTTCATCTCTTCAATGGGTGCCCCCATCTCGGCGATACGGGCGACGAAATCAGCGTTGGGCTCAACGGACGCATCCAGCAGCATCGGATCACCAGAGGCTGCTGTCACATTGCCGTCGTCATCAAAAGTAACTGTCAGATGACCCAGATACTTGGTGTAAGCATAGGCCTGCGCGACAGCCGCATCGCCCACCATGGTTGGATAGGCCGGTGTTTCTGCGTCGTCGTTGGACATCAGCGTATGGCTGTGTCCGCCGATCACCACGTCGATCCCGTCGACCGCTTCCGCAATCGAGAGGTCCTTGGTCAGGCCCACGTGGTTCAGCGCGATGATGATATCGACCCCTTCACCCTGCAGCGTAGCGACATCCGCCTGCAGCGCTTCGATTTCATCCTGGAAAACAACATTTGGGCCGGGAGATGACGTTTCGACCGTGTCCGTGGCCAGCGCCGAGATCACGCCAATTTTCTTGCCGCCCACTTCAAGCACCACATGGTTTTCAACCTTGCCGCTTAGCGTTTCTTCCGCCGACAGGTCCAGGTTGCCCGAGATCACGGGGAAGCTCACCTTTTCGATGAAATCAGCTAAACCCTGCGGGCCATCGTCGAACTCGTGGTTGCCCACGGCCATCGCGTCATAGCCCATCTGCTCCATAAACTCGGCCTCGGCAGCACCCTTGTAGGTGGTGTAGAACAGCGAGCCCTGGAACGGATCGCCTGCGTCCAATACGATGACGTTCTGGTTGTCGAGCGATGCCTTCTTGGAATCAATAGCGCTCTTTACCCGCGCAACGCCACCAAAGCATGACCCTTCGGCCTCGCCCTCGGCGTTACAGGTCGAATCGTACTTGTTGATCGATTCAATGCGGCTGTGCATGTCGTTGGTGTGCAAAATGTGCAGCGTGTATTCGGCGGATGCCATGCCTGCGCTCAGCGCAAGTGCGGCGGTGCCCATCAGAAATCGGGTCATATGGTGTCTCCCTCATTGGTTATCCCCATATCGTGACAACAATCCGCAGCGCGAGTCAAAGCGGTTCCTTAGGGAAAGCGCGCAACAAATCCATGACAGCCCGCACTTGACCACTGCGTAAGCAAGCTGCATCACGCACCCATGCTGATTTACAAGATTTTCCGCGCCCCCGAATGGGCGCATTTGCGCGAAAACGGCAGCACGCCGGGCGCGCCGATCGATGTGCAGGACGGCTATGTCCACTTCTCAACGGCGACACAGGCTGCCGAAACCGCTGCCAAGCATTTCGCGGGCGAAGACAACCTGTTCCTGATCGCGGTCGAGGCGGACGCCTTGGGTGATAACCTGAAATGGGAAGTGTCCCGCGGCGGGGCTGAGTTCCCGCATCTCTACCGCGAGATGCGGCTGGCAGATGTCCACTGGGCACAACCCTTGCCACTGGAAAACGGACATCACCAGTTCCCGGCGGGTGCAGGGTTCGACACGTGACCCATATCGACCCGACAGCAGAACAGTTTCAGGCCTTCAAGGACCTACCACGCGACACACCGATCGAGATGCTCAACCTCGTCCGTTTCAACGATCTCGCCAACTATCCAGGTGACCATGAGCTGGTGCGCGACGGGCTGACAGGCGCGCAGGCCTATGGGCTCTATGGCAAACACTCGGCCCCGGTTCTGGACAAGGTCGGCGGCCGTATTGCATGGCGCGGCGGATTTGAAACCACGCTGATCGGTCCGGCAGACGAGGCTTGGGACTCCGTGTTTATCGCCCATTACCCGAATGCAGGGGCCTTCCTCTCCATGGTCACTGATCCCGACTACAAGCGCGCTGTGGTGCACCGGCAGGCAGCTGTCAAAACCTCGCGCCTGATCCGGTGCAGACCAGCAGACGGGGGCGCGTCTTTCGGATGAAACAGGCACTGGAACGCATCGGAACCCAGGCCCTGCGCAGGCTGGACCCAGAAACCGCGCACGGACTGGCACTCAAGGCGCTGCACACACCGCTTGCGCCGCTGCCCGGCCCCATCACCAGCGACCGCCTGCGCACGTCACTGGCGGGTATGGACCTGCCCAACCCCGTGGGCCTTGCCGCAGGCTTCGACAAGAACGCGACTGCGATTGCACCGCTCAGCCGCGCGGGCTTTGGCTGGATCGAGGTCGGCGCAGCAACGCCCCTACCGCAACCCGGCAATCCCAAACCGCGCCTCTTCCGGCTGACCGAGGATGCGGCCGCCATCAACCGTTTCGGATTTAACAATGACGGGATGCAGGCGATTGCGACCCGCCTAGCGAAACGCCCCAAAGGGGTGCCCGTGGGTCTGAACCTTGGCGCCAACAAGGATAGTGCCAACCGGGCCGAGGATTTCGCAAAGGTCCTGCAACACTGCGCCCCCTATATCGACTTCGCCACGGTCAACGTCTCCAGCCCCAATACGGAAAAGCTGCGGGACCTGCAGGGGCCAATGGCGTTGGCGGCACTGCTGGACGGCGTGATGCAGGTGCGCGGTGACATCCCCGTCTTCCTGAAAATCGCCCCGGACCTGACCGATCAGGACCTCGCCGACATCGCGAAGGTGGCCGAGGACGCGCGCGTCGCCGCCATCATTGCAACAAACACCACGCTGGACCGCACCGGCCTACGCAGCGCGCACGCACAGGAAAAGGGCGGCCTTTCCGGCGCTCCCCTGTTCGAGAAATCCACGCGCGTTCTGGCAAAGCTTCATCGCATGACCAAGGTGCCGCTGATCGGTGTCGGTGGCATCGCGTCCGCCGAACAGGCCTACACCAAAATCAAGGCAGGCGCGTCAGCGGTGCAGCTTTACACCGGCCTCGTTTACGGCGGCCTCAGCCTCGCCGCGCAAATTGCCCAAGGACTGGAGATGCAGCTGCAAAAAGACGGTTTCCAGTCAGCTGCACAAGCAGTCGGCACGGAAACACAGAACTGGCTATAGTCCTTCTTCTGGCCAAAAATACCT
>NZ_JBYNDP010000010.1:50107-65852 GCF_059783535.1 Tateyamaria sp.
TCCATCAGGCCGCAGCGCGCTCCAACGCCGGATACCGCAACCCCAGCGTCACCCCGCGCGCGACAAACGAAATGAGGATCGCAGCCCACAGCCCGTGATTGCCCAGGAGCGGCAAAAAGATCAACACGGCCAGCCAATACAGCACAAACGATATCGCCATCATGTTGCGCATGTCTCTCCCCCGGCCAGCGCCAATGAATATGCCGTCGAACATCCACGCGGCACAGCCCACCACCGGGGCGGCGACCATCCACCACAGGTACTCCCGCGCCACCACCTGCACCTCGGTATCCTTGGCCATCACGTCAATGAGCCACGGACCGACAAACAGGAACGCGCCCGCGGTGACGCAGCACACGGACATGCCCCACATGGATGTCATCAGCGCAGATCGGCGCACCCGCACGGGATCGCGGCGACCATAGGCCCGCGCAATCAGGGTTTCAGCGGCAAAGGCAAAGCCGTCCATGGCATAGGCGGTGATGTACATAAACTGGATCAGCACCTCGTTGGCGGCCAGGGTCACATCACCGAACCGGGCCCCCAGAAACACGAAGCTCGAAAAGATGATCATCAGCATCAGTGAGCGCAAGAGAATGTCGGTATTCAAAAGCGCCATCTTGATCAGTTGCGCCCGCCGCAACACACGCGGCCAGTCGCGCCACGCCGGGCGATCAAAGGCCGCCCGGCAGAACCACAGCCCCAAGGCCGCGCCAATCACCTCGGCGATGACCGTGGCAATGGCCACGCCGCTGACCCCCCAGCCAAAGCCCAGCACGAAAACGAAATTCAGGATGATGTTCACCCCGTTCATGACAAGCTGGACCCAGAACACGCCGCCGGTCCGCTCCATCGCCACCAGCCAGCCGGTCAAAGCGTAGACGGCAATGGCCGCCGGGGCTGTCCAGATGCGGATGAACAGGTAGTCGCGGGTCAGGCTCTCGACCTCGGTGCTGGCGGGCGACAGCTCGAAGGCCAGCCAGAAGATCGGGAATTGCAGCAGGATCAAACCCGCCCCGCCCACGGCAGCCACCAGCAAGGCACGGGTCAACCAGGCCGATACCTCATCATGATCCCCTGCCCCTGCCGCCTGCCCGGCAAGGCTGACGGTGCCCATGCGCAGGAACCCGAAAATCCAGTAGACGGTGCTGAGGATGATGGCCCCCATGGCCACCGCACCAATGGGCGCAGCTTCCCCCATCTGCCCCACGACGCCGACATCAACCGCGCCAAGGATCGGCACGGTGGCATTGGACAACACAATGGGCAGCGCAATCTTGAGCACCCGCTTGTGGGTCAGCGGCGCGGGTGGTGCGGTGGGGGCGACCGCCTCCATCTAGCGCCGTTGCGGCATGACGAAGTGCCCGGTGGCCTGGGCAAACAGCCGGTCTCGATTGTCCTGCCAGCCTTCCACATGGACCGAGGCATAGCGCCGCCCCGACCGGTTGATGCGCGCGCGGGCATAGGCGTCGCGCGGCAGACCTGAGCGCAGATAGTCGACCGAAAAATCGACCGTCTTGGGCAGCCGGGGCAACTTGGGTGCAGTGCTCGGATCAAAGTCGAGCGCGCCGCTTTCAATATCTTCCCACAGATAGGACCACGACAAGGTGATCACCGCTGTCGCTTCAAGGAACGCAGCCGTCACCCCGCCATGCAGTGCGGGCAACAGCGGATTGCCAATCAGCTTTTCATCAAAGGGCAGCACACCGGTCAACTCGTCGCCGCGCCGATCAAAGGTCAGTCCAAGATACTGGATATAGGGCACACCGCTGACCAGCGCCGACAGCGCGGCATCGCGGCGTTGCTTCACAACCTGCACGGGCTCGGGACGTTTCATCGCTTGCCCTCCACCGTAAAGGCACCCGTCGCAGTGGCCACAGGATTGTCGCTGTCATCATCACAGGCCGTAGCCCGCACGAAAGCCACCGATCGCGTGACATGGTAACAGGTCGCCCGGGTGGTGATGGCCTGACCGGGCGTAGCCGCCCGCATGTAATCGATCCGCAGATCAAGCGTGGCCGTCCCGCCAAGGTTTTCCGGATGGCTCATCACCGCAGCCCCGCAGCACGTGTCCATCAATGCCGAGACAGCGCCACCGCTGATCACCCCCGTCTCGGGGTCCCCGATCAGCCTGTCGTCATAGGGCATGGTGATCACCGCAACGCCATCGTCCATCTCGGTCAGCTCCATCCCAAGATCACGGGAATGTGGAATGGCTTCAATGAATTGTCGGGCTAGCTTGAGTTTGTCTGGATCGGACATATCGCCTCGTCACACGGTCGTGGAAGCAAGTTATGGGTCTTGTGTGCAGATTGGGCAAGGCACCTGTTGCGCGGCGCGCTTACGCGCCTTAGGCTCGAAGTCCAGGGATGGAGACAAAGGAAGTCATGGCAGACGACCGCTTGAGCTTTAAACAGATGTGCGCGGAATTTGATGTGACGCCGCGCACGCTGCGCTACTACGAATACATCGAATTGCTGCAACCCGACCGCGAAGGGCGGTCACGTTTCTATGGCCCGCGCGAATGTGCCCGTATGAAACTCATTCTCCGCGGACGCAAATTTGGCTTCCAGCTCGAGGACATCCGGCAATGGTTGCTGATCTACGAGCATGAAGGCAACGAGGCCCAAATGCGGGCCTGGATCGAACTTGCCGACGGCCAACTGAAAGAACTGGACGAGCAGCGCAAACAACTGGACGAAGCCCGCGACGAATTGCAGGGCCTGCGTGACAGCGTTGCCGCAGAACTCGAAGGCTAAACCGGCCGCGGCGCCCAGCGCCGCACCCGGTGATCGCGTTAAAGCATCCTAGATAACAGAAAGGGTGGCGCATTTCGCCAGATGATTGACCTGCTGGCTGGTGCTTCCCTGAACCAGCGATCCAATGCTGCCCAGACCGCGCCGTCCCGTGACGATCAAATCCGCGCCAACATCCTGCGCGCACGACGTGATCCTCTGTGCAGGGTCACCCTGATCTGTCCGTGTCTCGGCGATCTCGTTGCCGCATTCCTGCGCGATTGCGGTGGCATCCTTCACAATCTTGCTGGCCGCTTCCTCCACCTCTTCGTGGCTAGGCATCGTGGTGACGGCGTGATATCCCGCTACAGCACCCAGCGCAAACGCAACGGTTTGTGGCTGCGGAGTGTGCACCAGATAGAGCGCACTGTCATATTTGCTGGCCAGATCGCAGGCAATGCGCACCGCATTGTCTGATGTACTCGAACCATCGACGCCAACTACAATTCTCTTGAACATATCATGCACTCCTTTTGACTGCATACGCAGCGTAGCGGGGCGATGAACGCGCCACCTTGATATGCATCAAGATGCAAAAACCCGGCGCGCCAGCGGTTGACGTGGCAAAAAATCACGTCAACTTCGCTCGTGACGTAACGTACAGCTTACGTCAACGTCATCTGCCGGTTGCATCGAATCCGCGTCTCCACCATGTGATGACCGCAACAGGATATGCGAGTGATCCGATGAGTGAGAAAACCATGACCATCCGCGAAATGTGTGACGCCTTCGAGGTCACGCCGCGGACCCTGCGCTTCTACGAAGCCAAGGAATTGCTGTTCCCAATCCGCGAAGGCCAAAAGCGCTTGTTCACCAAACGCGACCGGGCCCGCCTGAAGCTGATCCTGCGCGGCAAGCGCTTTGGCTTCAGCCTTGAGGAAATCCGCCAGCTTCTGGACCTCTACGACATGGGTGACCAGCAGCAGACACAATTGGCGCGCACCTATGACATCGCCCGTGATCGTTTGGCCGACATGGAGCGTCAGCGCGCTGAATTGACCGAGGCCATCGATGACCTCCGGAACCAGTTGAAGTGGGGCGAGAAGATGATCGCCTCGATGAACACCACGAAGAAGGCCGCTGAATAAGCACCGCCGCACTAGGGAGAGAGACTTATGCCAAGCTACACGCCCCCCACCAAAGACATGCAATTCATCCTGCACGACGTGTTGAACGTCACAGGCTCCGACATCCCAGGCTATGATGAGCTGGAGGCCGACTTTACCTCTGCCATCCTCGACGAAGCAGGCAAGCTGACCTCCGAAGTGCTGGCGCCGCTGAACGTCGTCGGTGACAAGGAAGGCTGCCGGTTGGAAAACGGCGTCGTCTACACCCCCACCGGGTTCAAGGACGCGTTCGAACAGGTGAAAGAAGGCGGTTGGCCCGGTCTGGACATGCCCGAGGAATTCGGCGGCCAGAATATGCCTTACGTGATGGGCACCGCCGTGGGCGAGATGTTCTCGTCCGCCAACATGGCCTTCACCATGTACCAGGGTCTGACTCACGGTGCCGCCTCGGCCATTCTGGCCCACGGCAGCCAGGCCCAAAAAGAAACCTATCTGCCCAAGATGGTGTCCTGCGAATGGACCGGCACCATGAACCTGACCGAACCGCATTGCGGCACCGATCTGGGCCTGATGCGCACCAAGGCCGAACCGCAGGACGACGGCACCTACAGAATCTCCGGCCAGAAGATTTTCATCTCCGCCGGTGAGCATGACATGGCGGACAACATCATCCACCTCGTGCTGGCGAAGATCGTCGGCGGCCCCGAGGGGATCAAAGGTGTATCGCTGTTCATCGTGCCCAAGTTCCTCGTGAACGAAGATGGCTCGCTGGGTGCCCGCAACGGTGTCGCCGTCGGCAACATCGAAGAGAAGATGGGCATTCACGGCAACTCCACCTGCGTGATGAACTATGACGGCGCCGTGGGCTACCTGATTGGCGAAGAGCACAAGGGCATGCGCGCCATGTTCACCATGATGAACGAAGCGCGTCTGGGCGTGGGCATGCAGGGCCTGTCCCAAGCTGAGGTCGCGTATCAGAACGCGCTTGAGTATGCGAAGGACCGCCTGCAAGGCCGCGACGTGACCGGTGCCAAGGCCCCTGAAAAGCCCGCCGACCCGCTGATCGTGCACCCCGACATCCGCCGCTCGCTGATGGACCAGAAGTCCTTTGCCGAAGGTGCGCGTGCCTTCATCCTGTGGGGCGCCACCATGATCGACGCCGCCCACCGTTCGGACGACAAAGACGCAGACGGCCTCGTGTCGCTGCTGACGCCCATCATCAAGGGCTTCCTGACAGATGTGGGCTATGACAACACCATCAAGGCCCAGCAGGTCTATGGCGGTCACGGCTACATCGAAGAATGGGGCATGTCGCAATACACCCGCGACGCCCGCATCGCAATGATCTACGAAGGGGCCAACGGCGTGCAAGCGCTGGACCTCGTGGGCCGCAAGCTGGCACAGGATGGCGGCAAGCACGTGATGGCGTTCTTTGAGCTGGTGAAAGGCTTCATCAAGGAGAATGCCGGTCAGGACGAAGCCTATGACGCCGAATTCCTGGAGCCTCTGAAAGCCGCGTCCAAGGACCTGCAAGCCGCCAGCATGTACTTCATGCAAAACGGCATGACGAACCCGAACAACGCTTTGAGCGGAAGCTACGACTTCATGCACATGTTCGGCCATGTCTGCCTCGGCCTGATGTGGGCCAAGATGGGCAAGGCGTCGCGCGAAGCTCTTGCTGGTGGAACGTCCGACCCGGAATTCCATGAAACCAAGCTGGCGACGGGCCGCTACTACATGGCCCGCCAACTGCCTGCCACGGCGCTGCACCTGACACGCATCCAGTCAGGGGCCGATCCGGTGATGGCGCTGGAAGCGGCAAACTTCTAAAGTGTGTGAGGCGGGGGACACCCCCGCCTTACTTTTGAGAGGGAATCGCTTGTCAAAGTCTTGGAATCTGCGTGATCCGAAGCAGGCACGTGCATTCTTCGCTCATGCCGATAGTTGGCTTCGAAGCCGTGCAGACCTCACCGACGACGAAAGGCGCGTGACTTTCGTGTCGGACGGCCAACCTATTGCGGGTGCAATTGAGTGTGGATCAGACTTTCCACAGCTGAGGTTCATAAATTTCGAGTGCTTGCGGCCTGAACTCTTCACAGACACCGAGGAAGCTGCCGGCTATGCGTTAACTTTCGTCGGCGAAGGCTGTGCAGTGGTTTGGAGCGACGGGAGACATACACCGTTGCGTTCCATGCGTTATGATCGCGAAGGTGGCGAATTGGTGTGCCGCATTGATTACAACAAGACATGATAGGAAGTCTTCGATGCCCAAACGCTTTCGCCTGACCCGCCGCTTTCCCGTCGCCATGACCGAAGACGGCTATCGCCGCCTCAAGCGGTTTGCCGCCGATGCGGGTCTGGACGACGGCGAGGCCCTGTCTTTCCTGTTCGAGAATTTCGATAGCGTGATGAACGAGGAAAACCTGACGGCCCGCTTGCGGTTGTTCAATTCCGAGTTGGAGGCGCGGAAGCGCTGACACTGTCTCCTGGGGAGGAGAGATATGAAAGATTTGGCCGCCGGTTCGTCCACCTGGATGACCGAAGAACACCAGATGATCGCCGACATGACGGCGCAATTCATCGCCAATGAATGGGAGCCCCATTTCGAACGTTGGCGCAAACAGGGCGAGATGGACCGCGAGACCTGGGCGCAAGCCGGTGAGCTGGGCCTGCTCTGTCCGTCGATCCCCGAGCAATACGGTGGAGCTGGAGGCGACTTCGGCCACGAAGCCGCGATCCTGGTCGAAGCCGCACGCGCGAACCTCGCAAGCTGGGGCCACGGCATCCATTCCGGCATCGTGGCCCACTATGTTCTGGCTTACGGCACCGAAGACCAGAAACAGCGCTGGCTGCCCAAGCTCGTAACGGGCGAATTGGTCGGTGCCTTGGCAATGACCGAGCCCTCGACCGGATCAGACGTGCAGGCAATCAAGACCCGCGCCATCAAGGACGGCAACGCCTACAAACTGAACGGCTCCAAAACCTTCATTACCAACGGTCAGCACGCCAATCTGATCATCGTCGCGGCCAAGACCGACCCAACCCAAGGCTCCAAAGGAGTGTCACTGGTGGTCCTCGAAACAGACGGGGCCGAAGGGTTCCAGCGCGGCCGAAACCTCGACAAGATCGGCATGCACGCTTCGGACACGTCGGAACTGTTCTTCGATAACGTCGAGATCGCCCCCGAAAATATCCTTGGCGGCACCGAAGGCCAAGGTTTCTACCAGCTGATGCAGCAACTCCCGCAAGAACGCATGGTCATCGCTTGCGCGGCTGTCGGAGCGATGGAAGGCGCGGTCGAGCGGACGCTGGCCTATTGCAAGGAACGCGAAGCCTTCGGCGGTAACCTCCTGCAATTCCAGAACACCCGTTTCAAGCTGGCTGAGGCAAAGACCAAGACGATGGTCAGCCGGTCGTTTTTCGACGAATGCATGGCCGACCACATCCATGGTGAATTAACTGTCGATAAGGCGGCTATGTGCAAATACTGGACCACGGACACCCAAGCCTGGGTGCTGGACGAATGCCTGCAACTCCACGGCGGCTACGGGTTCACCAACGACTACGACATCGGCGGCATGTGGACGGACGCCCGGGTGCAGCGAATCTACGGCGGCACCAACGAGATCATGAAAGAGCTGATTGCGAGGGCTTTTTGATGCGCAACTCATTGGCGCAGGCCGCCAACCGGCCCTCCGGGGGCAGTTTACTCTGCGAAATGAAGACGGAATCCACCCTGCTTTCTGCGGGCGGCGTCCACCGAGGCCGAGAAAGCAGGGCTTCACTTCGCACATGGCTCAGCTCCGCAGCCTGCCATGCCCACTCATCTTCGGAGCATTAACCTTAATGTGGCGTAAACGGGATCACGTTCATTTCGCCAGATAAACCGCACGGGGGGTCCGGGGGGTGTGAAACCCACCGGTCCTGCCCTCTCAAATCTCAAGACCGGAAAGGCCCGCTCCCATGACCCTCAAATTGCACTGCTTCGGCGAAAGCGGAAACTCATACAAGGCGGCCTTAGGCCTGCAATTGTCAGGCCTTGAGTGGGAACCCGTATTTGTCGACTTCTTCGGCGGAGCATCCCGCACCGACGAGTATCGCGCCCTCAACCCGATGGGCGAGGCGCCTTTGCTGGTCGATGGAGATCGCAAGATCAGCCAATCGGGTGTCATCCAGCAGTACATCTCGGACAAGACGGGCAAGTTCGGAGGAAAGGGCGACGACAGCTACGAAGTGCTGCGTTGGGTGCTGTGGGACAACCACAAGCTCAGTTCGATGTGCGGCATGACGCGCTTCCTGATGAACTTCCTGCCCGAAGACAAACGCCCGCAAGAGGTCATTGCTTTCAACCAGGGGCGCCTCAAGGCCGCCTACACCGTGCTGAACGATCACCTCGACTGCCGGGAGTGGATCGTGGGCGACGGCTTGACCAATGCCGATCTGTCGTGCTGCGGATACCTCTACTACCCCGAACCTTTTGGCTTCGATCGGGCCGACTGGCCCAACATCGACCGCTGGTTGACGAACATCTCGAATACGCCCGGTTGGAAAGCCCCATACGACCTCATGCCCGGCTCTCCCGCCGACCGCGCATAAGTTTACGTAAAGCGCCGCAACGTCACCCTTGATTAGACCATCCGGTCTACCCCATCTGAAGACAAAGACACGCCATTTGGCAGGAGGACCAACCCGATGACCGAAGCCTATATTTACGACGCGATCCGCACGCCGCGCGGCAAGGGCCGCAAGGACGGTGCGCTGCACGAGGTGACCTCGCTGCGCCTGTCCACCCTGACCCTGAACGCGCTGAAAGAGCGGAACAACATCGAAGGCCACGTGGTCGAGGATGTGATCTGGGGCAATGTCACGCAGGTGATGGAACAAGGTGGCAACCTTGCACGGACCGCTGTGCTGGCGTCGGACCTGGATGAAGCCATCCCCGGCATCGCCATCAACCGCTTCTGCGCCTCTGGTCTGGAAGCCGTGAACATCGCCGCCAACCAGGTGCGCGGCGGGGCCGGTGACGGCTACATCGCTGGTGGGGTCGAGATGATGGGCCGTGTCGCCATGGGATCCGATGGTGCCGCCATCGCGGCAGACCCGTCGATCGCCATGGAAAGCTACTTTGCGCCCCAAGGTATCGGTGCGGACCTGATCGCCACCGAATACGGCTTCTCCCGCGATGACGTTGACCAGTATTCAGTCGAAAGCCAGCGTCGCGCGAAAGAGGCGTGGGACGACAAGCGGTTTGAAAAGTCGGTCATCACGGTCAAGGACCAGAACGGTCTGCCGATCCTCGATCATGACGAATACATGCGCCCGCAGACCGACATGCAGTCGCTGGGCAGCCTGAACCCCGCCTTTGAAGCCATGGGCAAAGTCATGCCCGGCTTCGACAAGGTGGCGCTGATGAAATACCCGCACCTTGAACGCATCAATCACGTCCACCATGCGGGCAACTCCTCCGGCATCGTGGACGGTGCGGCCGCCCTGCTGATCGGCAACGAGGAACTGGGCGAAAAGCTGGGCCTCAAGCCTCGTGCGCGCATCAAGTCCACCGCCAAGATCGGCACTGATCCCACCATCAACCTGACCGGCCCCGTGCCCGTCACCGAAAAGATCCTGCGCGACAACGGTATGAACATCGGTGACATCGACCTGTTCGAGGTGAACGAAGCCTTTGCTGCCGTTGTCCTGCGCTTCCTGCAAGCGTTCGACGTCGACCACGGTAAGGTGAACGTGAACGGCGGCGCGATCGCCATGGGCCACCCGCTGGGTGCCACGGGTGCCATGATCCTCGGCACGCTGCTGGACGAGATGGAGCGGACCGACAAGGAAACCGGTCTTGCCACACTCTGTGTCGCCTCCGGCATGGGTGCGGCCACAATCATCGAACGCGTGTAAGGGGAGAAGAGAACAATGGCTGACTTTACACTGACGAAAGACGCCGAAGGCATCGCCACCATCACATGGGACGTGCCCGGCAAGACCATGAACGTCATGTCCTTCGAAGGGCTGGAATTGCTCAACGACATGATCGACGACGTGCTGGCCGATGACGCGGTCAAAGGTGTCGTCATCACATCCGGCAAAGACACGTTTGCCGGCGGCATGGACCTGAAACTGCTCGCCAAGATGAAGGAAGAGGCGGGCGACAACCCCGCCAAGGGCCTCTTCGAAGGCACGATGAAAATGCACGGCCTCCTGCGCAAGATCGAGCGCGCGAACATGGACCCCAAGACCAACAAGGGCGGCAAGCCGATTGCCGCCGCCCTGCCCGGCACCGCTGCTGGCATCGGTCTGGAACTGCCACTGGCCACGCACCGCACCTTCATCGCGGACAACCCCAAGGCCAAAGTCGGTCTGCCAGAAATCCTCGTCGGCATCTTCCCCGGCGCGGGTGGCACAACCCGTCTGGCGCGCAAACTGGGCGCAATGGAGGCCTCCCCCTTCCTGCTGGAAGGCAAGATGGTTTCCCCCGCCAAAGCCAAGGGCAAGCTGGTGGATGAGGTCGTCGCCGACCCCGTCGCTGCCGCCCGTGAATGGGTGCTGAACGCCACCGACGCGGACCTGGTGAAACCCTGGGACCAGAAGGGCTACAAAATGCCCGGCGGTGCCCCCTACCACCCTGCGGGCTTCATGACCTTCGTGGGCGCCGCTGCCATGGTGAACGGCAAGACCCAAGGCGTCTATCCAGCCGCCAAGGCTCTGCTGAGCGCTGTCTATGAAGGCGCGCTTGTGCCCTTCGACACAGCCCTCAAGATCGAAGCGCGCTGGTTCACCAACGTGCTGTTGAACCCGTCGTCCGGAGCCATGATCCGCTCGCTCTTCCTCAACAAGGAAGCACTGGAAAAAGGCGCTGTGCGTCCGCAAGGCATTGAAGACCAACGGGTCAAGAAACTCGGCGTGCTGGGTGCAGGCCTGATGGGCGCGGGCATTGCCCTCGTCTCCGCTCAGGCCGGTATCGAAGTGGTGCTGATCGACCGTGACCAGGAAAGCGCGGATCGGGGCAAGAACTACTCCGAGAAGTATGTCGAGGGCGGCATCAAGCGCGGCAAGACCACGCAGGAAAAGGGCGAAGCGCTCCTGTCCCGCATCACCGCCACGCCTGATCTCGACGCCCTGAAAGGCTGCGATCTGATCATCGAAGCCGTGTTCGAAGACCCCAAAGTCAAAGCCGAGATCACGCAGAAAGTCGAGGCGATCATCCCCGACGATTGCATCTTTGCCTCCAACACCTCGACCCTGCCGATCTCCGAACTGGCGAAAGCCAGCAAGAACCAAGAGCAGTTCATCGGTATCCACTTCTTCTCGCCCGTCGAGAAGATGCTGCTGGTGGAAATCATCAAGGGTGCCAATACCGGCGACCGGGCCGTGGCCAAGGCGCTCGACTATGTACGCCAGATCCGCAAGACGCCCATCGTGGTCAACGACGCGCGCTTCTTCTACGCCAACCGCTGCATCATACCCTACATCAACGAAGGGACGCGAATGGTCACCGAAGGGGTCGAGCCTGCACTGATCGAAAACGCCGCCAAGATGGTTGGCATGCCGCTGGGTCCGCTGCAATTGACGGATGAGACGGCCATTGATCTGGGCGCGAAAATCGCCCGCGCGACCAAGGCTGCCATGGGCGACGCCTATCCTGACAGCCCGTCCGACGACCTGATCTTCTGGATGGAAGAGCTGGGCCGCATGGGCCGCAAGGCGAATGCGGGCTTTTACGACTACGACGACAAAGGCAAACGCCAGGGCATCTGGCGCGGCGTGCACGACAAGTACCCGCTGATGGACGACCAGCCAGAGCTGGGCGAAGTGCAACATCGCCTGCTGTTCTCCCAAGTTCTCGAAGCCGTCCGCGCGCTGGAAGAAGGCGTGCTGATGGACATCCGCGAAGGCGACGTGGGCGCGATCCTTGGATGGGGCTTTGCCCCATGGTCCGGCGGTCCTCTGTCATGGCTCGACATCATCGGTGCGCCTTACGCCGCCGAGCGCTGTGACCAGCTGGAAGCCAAGTATGGCGAGCGGTTCAAGTGCCCGGCCCTGCTGCGCGAGATGGCCGAAAAGAACCAAAGCTTCTATGGCCGCTTCGGCCCCAAGGAAGCCGCGGCAGCCTGATCGGCGTCCAATGCGAGATACTCAAGGGGCTGCGTTCTGCGCGGCCCTTTTTGCATTGAAGCGACCCGTTTCGAACGCCATCAACGTAACTGCAAGCGGTACAGCAAAGCGTCCTCAGACGCCCCATTCTCCCTGATGGCATCCGGCAGGACACCAAACTGCACATACCCGTGCCGTTCATAGAACGCGATGGCGCGAGTGTTTGCGGGCGCAACGCTCAGTTCGATCTGCTCCACCCCACCCTCCTTCGCTTCGTCCAGAACACCCTGCATCATGGCCTGCGCAGCGCCTGTCCCCTGGAAATCGGGCGTGACGTAGAACGGCCCCAAATCCGCCCGGTGCCGCGTCCGCGCCTGTCTTTGCGGGCGATACCCGCAAAACCCGATCAAAGCATCATCGTCGAACACACCGCGCAGCCCGCCATAAGCAAGAACCTTGCTGGCCGTCTCAACGGTCATCGCGCGGCTCTCCCCTTCGGTCACCAGAAAACCGCTTGGCGCAACTTTGGCCCCTTCTTGACGCAGAACAAGCCATGCCCGTGCGTCTTCGATCCCCAGCTTGCGGTATGAAAACAATGGTTTACGCCCCGGTTTCGGCTGTCTGTTGCGACCATAGAGCCTGTTCCTTGGTCGTGCACTGGACGGACCCGCAATACGCCTGAACCAGCGAACATCGGCCTTCTTGGGAACAGAATGGCGGCACCGCCTGTTTTCGCCTGTGGACGCGGTTGGACCCATGGGCATACTGCAAACACGTCAGAAGGAAGGCTTGCACATGGACCAGATCACGGCCGGTTGCGTCTGCGGTGCCGTGCGCCTCGTGGCCAAGGGGCAGCCCGACCGGGTGGGCATTTGCCATTGCCTGGACTGTCGCAAGCACCACGGCGCCCTATTCTTTGCCGCCGCCAACTTTCCGCGCGAAACTGTTGAAATAAAAGGGGAAACACGGGACCATGCAGGAAGGCACACCTGTGCCATCTGCGGTTCCTCCGTCTTTGCCATCAGCGATGATGAGGTCGAGATCCACCTGGGTTCACTTGACGAACCTGGACAATTCGCCCCAACCTACGAGTTATGGACCATCCGCCGTGAACCCTGGCTGCCCGCCTTTCCCGGCATGACCCAATACGCCCGTGGGCGCGACACCCCGATATCGGAGGAGACATGATGGACACGACCCTGCTCATCGCCTTCATCACCACGACCTTGCTGTTCGTTGCGGCCCCCGGCCCCTCCGTCGCCTTTGCCACGGCGCAGGGGCTGAAACACGGGCGTCGTGGTCTGTTCATCACGGTCGCCGGGGACGGTCTGGGCACCATCGTTCACATCGCGGTCGCGGCCAGTTCTCTGGCCACGCTGCTCGCCTTGTCCGACGTGATCTTGCCGCCCCTGCAAATCGCCGGTGGGGTCTTTATTGTCTGGATGGGCCTGCAATTCTTTGCGGCCATGCGCAACGGCGCCACATTCCGGGCAACTGAGGCCAACAAGGTGACGTTCTGGGCCGGCTTCTTTGCCTGCGTCTCGAACCCCAAAGCGATCGTGTTTTTTGTGGCGCTGTTTCCGGTCTTCATCTCGGCCGATCACAGCGTGCTGGTGCAAACCCTGATCTACGGGGCGATCTTTCTGGTGCTCGATGCCCTGTCGATCATCGGGTACGCCTTGCTGACAATGCACACGGTGAACCGCGCGACCTCACGCTGGCTCAATCCACATGTGCTGACCGGGACCGGGCTGACGGGTGTGGGCCTGACAATGATTGTCAAAGGCTACCGGGCCCTGCCCGGCACCTGAGCCCTCCGGGTCAGGCGACAATCCCGTAGCGTGTATCTTCGATCTTCATGCATTCAACAAGAAAAGCAGCATCGTGGGCCTGCATCACATCGTAGCCTTGCACCGTAGCGCAAAGGTCATCAAGCTGCATCATGCGCCGTGGGCAATGAACGAGAGCGCCGCCTTCGGCGTACACAACCTGTTCCTCTGCAAAAATCAACGTTACGATCTCGATCTGCGTCCGCGGTGTCATACGACGGATACCCCGATATCCTTCCAGCGACTTGGCCGTGAGAACCGCAAACGGATCGCCGAAGGCATCACAAGCCGCGTCGCTTTCCACCAGCACACCCTGATCCGGTAGCAGCTCAAGATCGGCGCTGTTGCCAAGTGTCCCCGCCGGGACGAAGAGCGAATGATAGGCGGACGGCACCGAGGCATCTGCCGTCCAAAAGACATCACGCTGCACCTCGACCAAAGGCTGCAAGCCTGCGTCAAATGTCAAAACCATATCGCCCGCAGCCAACGCGTCGACCCCGCGCCACCCCATCGATGTCGCAACCCGAGTCCCAGCCAAAAGCCCACGTGTTGTCATGACACCACCATCCCATGCCGCTGTAGCTTCCGGCATTCTGCGTGGCGCTTGCCCCTTTGCCCATCCAAACATCGTTTCCATCCCCATGGTGCGGCGCTGGCAGCGCGCCGGTTTTGTTTTGACCTTTGCAGTTGCATTGATTCTCAAGGCCAAGACGGGCCGCAATCTGGGCGGGAATGAGGCACTGTCGCCGCAAACGGCTCCAGTAACGCCGCCACTGCCGCGTTGTTTACAAATTAAGGACAATTTTCAGCGCATGCGGGTAAATGGGCTGTCATTCGAAGGTGTAACCGAATCTTTCGATGTCCTCGGCACAGGATTCGGCGACGGCGTCTCTTGCCGCGTCCGAGTAATAGCCGCGGTAGTCTGCAACCCGGTCCGACGCATTGATGCGCGCAGGCAGGTGCAAACGAAACCCCAAGTGATCCCAAAGCGGATCGGCATCCACGTCAAAATGCTCAAGCCGTATGTAAAGATCGCAGCGCTCGCGCCCGGAAACATCGGTCATGTAGTGCCGCGCAGGGCTGGCCCTCATGGAAGACCGCGTCTGGGTCGCGCAGGCGAAATCGCCAAACGCCATTTGACCGGCCAGCGCGACGGCCGGGTGATCAAAACTCTGCATCCGCAACCAATGATAGTAGCTGACCATCCGGTCCCAGGGATTGCGGACAAGAGTAAAGGCAAATAGGCCATCGAGGCTGGGCACCAGCCCGTCAATGTCCGCAAGTGTCGAATGCTTCCAAAGACGCCCGCGTGTCTGTACGTCCTGTACCTTCCGCCGCCGCTTAAACGCCTTGGGCGTGTCGCCCAGCATGATGTCGTCCTTCATTGCCCGCGCCTCAAGCGCCAGCGCCATGGCCGTACCACCGGTCTTGGGCGCATGGACAAAGATGTATTTTCGGCCAGTGCTGAGGATCATGAAGGAAGCCTAGCCGCACTTTCCCGGCTGCGCACCGCGATGATGAAGCCCGCCAATATGATCAGGGCAATGCCGGCGCCTTGCAGCCATGTGACCGGCTGCCCAAGCAACACCCAGCCGAAGAAGGGCCCAAAGATCATCACCGAGTATTCGAAAATGGCGACATGGCTGGCCTCTCCAAGCTGATAGGCCCGGTTCAACAGTCCTACGCCCACCACGGACCCAAAGACCTGCATCAGCAGATAGGGCCAAGCCTCGCCAATCGGCCAGATCCAACCGAGGGTCAGAAAGGCCATACCACCCGACCCGACCGGCAGGTCGATCACGGTGATGGCGCCAAGCACTATGATCCCGAGTGCACCCTGTGCCACGAAAATCCCCAGAAGCAATGTCAGCGTACTTTCCCCGTCGCACAGCGCCCGCGTCGCAACGACACCGGAGGCGTAGAGGATTCCGCCCAGCACAGGCAGCACGGCAACCCA
>NZ_JBYNDP010000113.1:0-11348 GCF_059783535.1 Tateyamaria sp.
CGTTCTTGTCGAGGGCTGCGACCTGAATGGCGCTGTCCTCGGTCATGTTCTTGGGATCTTCGCGACCGGGCGTTGTCGGTACGTTGTGATCCGGCACGGCGATAGTCTTGTCCGGGGCGCGAACGGGGCGGTTTGCCATGCGCAGCCCTTCGAAGGCTTGGGGGCTGGTCACTTCGTGTACGAGGTGGCGGTCGATATAGAGCAGGCAGGTGCCGTCTTCGGCCTCGTGGGCGACGTGGGCATCCCAGATTTTATCATAGAGTGTCTTGGGGGACATGGTTGGTCCTCTCCCTTGGATTGGCTGTATTCGAGATGGATGAGGGATGGGCAGCCTTATAGGCGCGCCAGCACCGTGTGCGTCGCCCCGAAAAAGCGTTCGCGCAGACGTGCGCGGTCATCCATGTCAAAGAGGCGGGTCATATTTGCCAGATAGCGGGATTCCATGTGCCGATCAAGCAAGGTGCGATTGATCGTGTGCGTCTGGCATTGCATGCTGCCGATAACGGAGGGCGGGCATGACCACGCATACGGACGGCAGCGGCAATGATATTGCCAATGCGCTGAGTTCAGCGGCCGAAGCTGCCGTGGCTGGACAGTCCGCGGAAGGGCAAACCCTGACCGAGATTGCCTGGTCACTGCTCATGACAATGTTCGGTTATGCCGAGAGTTTCGCCATGTCGCTGTTGCGTCCGTGGGTGGCGTATCAGTTGGGGATGGCGCTGGCGGTCTTTGTGCTGGCCCATTTGCTGCGTCACTGGTTGGGGCCACCCATTCGCAACTGGATGGGCACGCGCGAAGGCTGGCCCAAGTGGCGGATGCGTGTGCTTGTCGTCGTGCACCAGCGTTTGCGCGCGATGTTCTTTGTCGTCCTTATGTGGATGCTGGTCTGGATTATGCGCGAGGCGACGTGGCCGTCGCGGTCCTATATCCTTGGCCTGATTGCCACCCTTGCCACGGCATGGCTGCTGGTGGCATTTGCGACCCGCCTGATCCGCTCGATCTTCTTGCGCCGCCTGGTGCGGTATGGCGCATGGATTTATGTCACCCTGTACGTTCTTGGCATCGTGGACGAGGCGTCAGAGGTGCTGGACGCCGCCGCGTTCTCAATTGGTGACATGCGCTTTTCGGCACTTCTGGTGGTGCAGGGCATTGTGGTTGTCGGGTGCCTTTTTGCGTTGGCGCGGTTCATCACTGTCACAACGTCGAACCGCGTTCAGGCGAACGAGGATATCTCGCCCTCGATGCGGGTGCTGATCGTCAAGGTCGTGCAGATCGTATTCTATGCCATCGCCTTCTATGCCGGGGTGCGGGCGCTGGGTATCGACCTGACCGGGCTTGCCGTGCTGTCGGGTGCCATCGGTGTGGGTCTGGGTTTTGGTCTGCAAAAGGTGGTGTCGAACCTTGTGTCCGGGGTCATCATTCTGCTCGACAAATCCATCAAACCCGGCGACGTGATCAGCCTTGGTGACACGTTTGGGTGGATCCAGACACTGGGTGCTCGATACGCTTCGGTCGTCACGCGCGATGGCCGTGAATACTTGATCCCGAACGAGGATCTGATCACCGGGCAGGTTGTCAACTGGTCTCATTCAAATGAATTTGTGCGCCTGGATATCTATTTCGGCACGTCTTATGGCTGTGATCCGCATCAGGTGCGGAAACTCGCGATTGAGGCAGCCAAGGGGGTAGAGCGCGTTTTGTCTTCGCGCCCGCCTGTCTGTCATATCGTGGGGTTTGGCGACAGTTCCGTCGACTATATCCTGCGCTTCTGGATCACGGATCCCACCGGGGGTCTAACCAACATCCGCGGCAATGTGTATCTGGCGCTGTGGGATATTTTCAAGGAAAACAACATTTCCATCCCGTTCCCGCAGCGCGAGGTGCGGTTGTTGGGACAAGGTAGTGACGAGGGCGAAGGTTCATGATTCAGCTTGGGGAAGGGGCGTGGCAGATTCCGGTCATGCCGCGCCAGTCGGTGAATTGCTATCTGTTGGGTGATGTGTTGGTCGATGCCGGTGTGAAGCGGTCCGGTCCCAAGTTGCTACGCGCGCTACGCGGTAAGGCGATGTCGGGTCATGCCCTGACCCATGCCCACCCTGATCATCAGGGCGCCACGGCAGAGGTATGCCGGGCGTTGAACCTGTCGCTGATGTGCCACCCGGCGGAACGGGAGGCGGCAGAGACGGGGTACGTTCTGGGCTCGTTTCCCAAGCCTAAGTCGCTGATGGCGCGGATGCAGCAGAGGTTCTTTGCTGGAGAAGGACACCCCGTGGCGCGGACGCTGACCGAAGGGGACCGGGTTGGCGGGTTCGAGGTGATTGAAACGCCGGGGCATACCAAGGGGCACATTTCGTTCTGGCGTGCGTCCGATGGGGTGCTGATCGCGGGCGATGCAGCGGTTGGCATGAATCTCTTCACCACTGCGCCGCGCCTGGGGTTGCCCTTGGGGATCGCGACCTGGGACATGGACGCTGCGCGCGCTTCGATCCGCAAGCTGGCGGCGCTGGGGCCGAAGCGGGTCGCGTTCGGGCACGGTCCGGCGGTGAGCGGAGATGCTTTCGCAGAGTTTGCGGCACAACTGGGTTAGCGATTGCCTCGAGTCTGACGGCGCGCTGAAGTGCCGTCAGGACGTATCGGGCGTCGTAGCCTCCAACAAGTCGCCCGGTTGACAGTCCAGCGCTTCGCATAGCTTGGCCAAGGTTTCAAAGCGTATGCCTTTGACTTTGCCGGATTTCAGCAGGCTCAGGTTTTGTTCGGTGATGCCGATCCGGGCCGCAAGGTCGCGGCCCTTCATCTTGCGCATGGCCATCATCACGTCGAGGCGGACAATGATTCCGGTCATACGAATTCTCTGTTTTCTGCCATCAGTCGGGCTGCTTCCGACTGGATGTATCCAAACAAGGTCAGCAGGCAGGCCGCCAGAATGAGGAACATGCCTGTGCCGTCAATCGCGATGGAGAACGTGCGCTCGCCCGCAGGGTTGTTCCAGGTCAGGGCCAGAATGATTGCGGTGTGGCTAACAATCTCTACAATTGCGAGTGCAAGCAGCCCCTGACCGATGCGGATCACGCGGCGGGCCGTATCGCCTTGAAACGTCTCGCCATTTGCGCAGGCTGCCAGCCAGCCGCGCACGCACCAGAGCACCCAAAGCAACAAGGCGTAGGACGCGATTTCGATTGTGCGCCAAAGCGTGATTGCCCAGGCGCTGGGCGTTTCTGGGAAATGCCGGGTGTCATATTCCTCGCGCAGGTCGGCAACCGACAGCCCCCCATCCGCGATGGCAATGACGGCTGCAACGACCAGCAGAACAAGCAGGCCAATCGTTGCCCATTCGAATTGTCGGGCACGTCGGGCGATCAAAGTGTCTTGCATTGATATTTCCTATTTGGCTACTAAAATTTAATGTAAAACAATAAAAAATGATTCGAAAGGACAAATTTTATGAAAGATGTTCTGTTGGCTCTGTCCATTTGTCTTGGCGCCTGTACCTCGATCGTGCCCAGCACACTGCTGCACCTTCGGGGGCTGGATCCACTATCCGCCGACCCCTCCGACATTGCGTTACAGGTTGACCTGCCCGACGGCGTGGCCCTGTTGCCGGGGTCGGGCACATTGGATCTGCGCGCCGCGCGCAGCGAGGGCACTGAAACATCGGGCAGTTTTCCGATTGAAATGGCAGAGGGCGTATTGCAGGTGGCCCCGGCAGCACATGCGGATCTGCGTAGTCTTCAAGCGGAAATCAGGGGTTGGAAGGCTGCTGATCCCGATGGGACCAAGGGCAGCCTGAGCGTTGACTTTGAGCCTTGCCGGCTTGGCGCCGCCCTGCCCGAAACAGGCAATGTGTCCATTTACATTCGGCTTGCCGCAGACGGCCCCTTTCTGCCCCTTGTGAAGGGCGCGCCCATCGACAAAGCGCTGGAAAGTGTTGCACAGGACCCTCTGAAACCCTGTCCGTGACTGCGTTTCATTGAAATGTCATGCGCGCGTTGTTACGATCAAGCTATCCCGGCGCCGGGGATGTGTCGGCGCGCTGACAAAGGAGGACAATGTCCTGTCATTCTCTGCTGACGCGGTTCAGACCGCCGATGGAGCCGCGGCTGTGATGGCCGCCCCCAAAACGCAAGCCACAAGCGATGGTATTCTTGAGGCTGTGCTGTCTTCCCTCAACGATGACAAAGCCGAAGATGTTGTGCAGATTGATCTGCGCGGCAAGACCGCCATGGGTGACTACATGGTGATCTGTTCGGGTCGGTCGTCGCGCCAGGTGGCAGCGATCTCGGAAAAGCTGGTGGAGCGGCTGAAAGCCAAGTTCGGCATCTCGACCCGTGTTGAGGGCAAGGATACCGGCGACTGGGTTCTGATCGACACGGGCGATGTGATCGTTCACGTGTTCCGGCCCGAGGTGCGTGAGTTCTATCAGCTGGAGAAGATGTGGCAGCCCGGCGCTGCTGCAACCAACTGATTCCGCGCGCTGATGCGTGTGCATATCTGTGCGGTGGGCCGCCTGCGGGGCGGTCCCGAGAGCGATTTGGTCAAAGACTATGTGACCCGCTTTGACCGCACCGGCCGGGCGCTTGGCCTTGGCCCCCTGACCTTTACCGAAGTGGACGACCGCAAGGGCGGTGGCATGGCGGCGGAAGCTGATCTTTTGCGCCGTGCGTTGCCCAAGGGCGCCGTGCTGTGTTGCCTGGATGAGCGGGGCAAGGTCGAGACCTCCCCCGCTTTCGCCAAGCGGTTGAGCGGATGGCGAGACAATGGGCGCGGCGACGTGGCCTTTGTCATCGGCGGGGCGGATGGAATTGATCCGAACCTGCGGGCTGAGGCGGATCACCTGCTGTCTTTCGGGGCGATGGTCTGGCCCCACATGCTGGTACGTGTGATGTTGACTGAGCAGTTGTATCGGGCTGCTTCGATACTAGCCGGATCGCCCTATCATCGGGTGTGATCCAACGGCCGCTGCGCGACGCGATTCATTTCTTGTTGACGAGGGGCTCTGCCCCTCGAGCTCCCCGAGGTATTTCCAGCCAGAAGAAGGGCTTAGTCTGTTGGAAGTGCGACGATTATCGTGCCTTCGTTCCAACCTACAGGCAGGTCGCGGGCCTGGACCTGCACCTGTGTCGTGCCTGACGGAATGGTGACGCCGCTGAGGCTGCGGGTGAAGGGTTGTTCGTCGACATGGGGGTGGTGGAGCACCCGCATCCCCAGTTCGTTTCCGTCCATATCCAGTACACGCCAGCCATCAGCGTAGTGGTCCCATCCGGTGTCGGGGTGGCTGATGGTGACGGAAAAGCGGTAGGTGTCCGTGCCCGTTTTTGCGATGTCGACATTTTCGATCACCGGTTCTTCGGCTAAGGCGGGGGCTGCGATCAGCAGCAGGGGGATTAGGCGTTTCATGTGTGCAGGCTATGGTCTGGTTGCGTCGTTGTCATGTCACGTGTCCGTGCCCAGCAGGATCGTGCGCGAGTTCGAGGCGAATTCACGGCGCCAGATGACCGCGAGGGTAAAGAGTGTTGCCGTGATCAGTGTCATGGGTCCTGCCAACCAAGTGACGCAGGCCAGCGCAAAATAGACCGAGCGCAGGCCCCGGTTAAAGGACCGCGCCGCGGTGATGTTGATTTCGGCCGCTTGGGTGGCGCGGGGGGTGCATGCCGGATCAGATATGTCATTGGGTACTGCGGCCATGACCACGGCCGCGTAGCCGAACAGTCGGTTGGCCCAGACGAATTTCAGGAATGCGTTGGTCAGGAACAGGGCGACCGTCAGCATCTTGGCCTCCCACACGAAGGCGGGGGTGTCCATAAGGACCAGTTCGTTCGCAATCCCCGTCAGCCGTTCTGCGTTGCCGATCAACGCCAGTGTCCCGCCGATTGCGATGACCGAAGTTGAGGCAAAGAACGCCGTGCCTTGCCGCAAGCTGGCCACGACTTGTGCGTCAAAGATCCGCGGCTCGCGCGTGATCATCTGCTGCATCCATTCGCGGCGGAACCCAGCCATGATTTGCGAGGTTGAGGGGTGCTTCGTTCCGGGGTGTTCGATCCGCCATCCGATGACCAGCCAGCCCAGTATCAAGAAGCCGAGGGCGCCGTAATCAAGCGGTGCAAAAAGAGCGATGCGGTCAAGCCATGTCATGGCTGCGGTCTTACACCGCAGGGATTCAGATTGCATCCCGGTCAAATTGGTCATATTATTTTACCAATCACCGGAGGATGCCCCATGGAAATGCCCGTTCCTGATTCTGATGTGCTGGCGCGCAAGGCGCGGGTGGTAGAGCGTTTGCGGGATGTCTTGCCTGCCGATGCCGTCATTGATGATCCGGCAGAAACACGGGCCTACGAGTGCGATGCTCTGACCGCCTATCGGTGCCCGCCGATGGTGGCGGTGCTGCCCTCGACCACGGCGGAGGTGTCTGATGTGCTGCGCATCTGCCATGATGAGGGTGTGCCTGTTGTGCCCCGTGGGTCTGGGACGTCGTTGGCTGGGGGTGCGCTGCCCACTGCCGATTGCGTGATCCTTGGTGTTGCCCGCATGAATGATGTGATTGAGACCGACTATGACAATCGCATCATCCGGGTGCAGACAGGTCGGACCAATCTGAGCGTAACGGGCGCGGTTGAGGCGGACGGGTTCTTTTATGCGCCGGACCCCTCAAGCCAGCTGGCTTGCGCCATTGCAGGTAACATCGCGATGAATTCGGGCGGTGCGCATTGTCTGAAATACGGTGTGACCACCAACAACCTCATGGGCGTGACCTTGGTTCAGATGGATGGCACGGTTGTCGAGATCGGCGGCGCGCATCTGGATGCCGGTGGCCTGGATCTGCTGGGCGTGATCTGCGGCTCCGAAGGTCAGTTGGGCGTGGTGACCGAAGCGACGCTGCGCATCCTGCACAAGCCAGAGGGCGCGCGTCCCGTCTTGATGGGTTTTGACAGTGCTGAAGTGGCTGGGGCCTGTGTGGCCGATATCATCAAGGCCGGTGTCCTGCCTGTCGCCATCGAGTTCATGGACAAGATGTTGATCGAGGTCTGCGAAGACTTTGCGAAGGCCGACTATCCGATGTGTGGGGCGCTGCTGATTGTCGAGGTTGAGGGATCGGATGCCGAGATCGACGCGCAGCTTGCCCTGATCACGGACATTGCCAAGCGGCACAACCCGGTTGCCCTGCGCGAGAGCGCGTCCGCCGATGAAAGCGCGCGCATCTGGGCTGGGCGCAAGGCCGCGTTCTCAGCCATTGGACGCATCAGTGACTACATGTGTCTGGATGGCACGATCCCCGTGTCCGAACTGCCTTACGTCCTGCGTCGCATTGGCGAAATGTCCGAGAAGTACGGCCTGCCGGTAGGCAACGTGTTCCATGCGGGTGACGGCAATATGCATCCGCTTATTTGCTATGACGCGAACAAGCCCGGCGATTTGGAGCTGTGTGAGGAGTTCGGGGCCGAGGTCCTGAAGCTTTGTGTCGAGGTTGGGGGTTGCCTGACCGGTGAGCACGGTGTCGGGATCGAAAAGCGCGATCTGATGACCCATCAATACGCACCTGCCGATCTGGAAGCGCAAATGGCGGTGAAGGACGTGTTCGACGCTAAGTGGCTGTTAAACCCTGCCAAGGTATTTCCGTTGGCAGTGTCCGAGCCGCGGCGCGGTGCAGCAATCGCAGCGGAGTAAGGGGCCAGCCCCTTTGGCCTGACGGCCTCACCCCCGAAGTTTATTGGGCAAGATGAAGATGAGCAAAATGAAAACCGAAGATGAGGTGGCCGCCGCTGTTTCCGCGGCCAGTGGGCCATTGGCTGTGCGTGGCGGTGGAACGCGGTCGGTGGGTCGTCCTGTCGTTGGTGAGGTTCTGGATGTGTCCAGCTTGTCCGGGGTGACGTTGTATGAACCGGGAGCGTTGACCCTTGTGGCGCAGGCCGGAACGCCAGTGGCCGAGATTGAGAAGACGCTGGCCGCTGAGAACCAGCGTCTGGCCTTTGAACCCTATGATCTGACCGGTCTTCTGGGCACGTCCGGGGCATCAACCATTGGCGGAGTGATTGCGACCAACGCAAGCGGTCCGCGTCGTATCATGGCGGGTGCGGCACGCGATTTTGCCCTAGGGGTACGGTTCGTTGATGGGGCGGGGCAGGTCATCAAGAACGGTGGCCGCGTGATGAAGAACGTCACCGGCTATGATCTTGTCAAACTGATGTGCGGGTCCTGGGGCACGCTGGGTATTTTAACCGAAGTGAGCCTGAAAGTGCTGCCCGGTGTAGACGCGGTGACAACACTCGTGATTGACGGTTTGGACCCGGCACGTGCAGTCGACGCGATGAGCCGCGCGCTTGCATCGCCCTTCGAGGTGTCGGGTGCTGCGTGGACCCAAAATCAGGTCTGGTTGCGCCTCGAAGGGTTCGAAAGCTCGGTCGCGTATCGTGCTGGAGAGTTGAAGGGCCTTCTGTCTTCGTTTGGTGACATCGCGGAAATGGAGGCGGACTGGCGAACCGTGCGCGACGCCGTTCCATTGCACGGAGCGGAGGCCGTCTGGCGCATCTCGGTCAAACCCAGCGATGGTCCAGCGGTGATCAGCGCATTGCCGGACGACTGCGATGCCATGATGGATTGGGGCGGTGGTTTGATCTGGGCCGGTGTATCCGGTAGCGACATTGCTGCAATCCATGCGGGCGTGCAGGCGGCTGTGGCTGAATTAGGTGGTCACGCGACGCTGATCAAAGGCCCGGAAACCGTGCGCACCGCTGTGGCAGTCTTCCAGCCGGAGGCACCCGGTGTCGCCGCCCTGTCTGCCTCCTTGCGTAAGCGGTTCGATCCCAGAGGTATATTCAATCCGGGATTGATGGCCGCGTGATGCTTATCCTTTTGTTTATCATGGCTTTTGTGGTTGGTCCGGCCCTGTTCTTTGCTTTGGACGGTGTGGTTGGCAGGCACTGGCCGCTTGCGCTGGTCGCTGCGGTCCTCGTGCTGGCCAGCTTCGTTTTGCGGAGCGAGGCCAGCCTAGCCTTTTCGACCGACCTCACCCGCACGTTTCTGAGCGTGCTGTTCATCTGGCTAGCCTGGGTGCTGGTCATGGTCCTGGCCGCGCGTGCCGTGCGTCAGGCCCTTCCATCCCTTCGAGCGCGGCGTTTTGTCCGTGTGGCAGGTGCCATGGGCACCACCGTCCCGTGGTTCGGCTTTGCCGCGGCCCAAATGATCGCGAGATAACATGCAAACGACATTCACCCCGGAACAGTTGAACGATCCGCAAATCGAACGGTCGAACGAGATTCTGCGCAATTGCGTGCATTGCGGGTTTTGCACAGCCACGTGTCCCACCTACCAGGTGCTTGGAGATGAGCTAGACAGCCCGCGCGGGCGCATCTACCTGATCAAGGATATGCTCGAAAATGATCGGGATCCGGACGAAAAGGTCGTCAAGCACATTGACCGCTGCCTGTCCTGTCTGGCCTGCATGACGACCTGCCCTTCGGGTGTGCACTACATGCACCTGGTTGATCATGCCCGCGAGTACATCGAAAACCGCTACAAACGCCCCTTTACCGACCGTGCGCTGCGCTGGATTCTGGCGCGTATCCTGCCGTACCCGATGCGGTTTCGGGTGGCGCTGCTGGGGGCCAAGATTGGCCGCCCCTTTGCGCGCCTGATGCCGGACGCGCGCCTGCGTGCCATGCTCGAAATGGCCCCGGACTACATTCCGCCCGTCAGCCGAAACGACGATCCACAAAGCTTTGCGCCCGCGGCCGAGAAAAAGATGCGGGTCGCCCTGATGACCGGCTGCGCGCAGAAGGCGCTGAACACTGACATCAACGACGCGACCATCCGGTTGCTGACCCGGTTGGGCTGTGAGGTTGTGGTGGCCGAGGGGGCAGGATGTTGCGGGGCGCTCACCCACCACATGGGTAGGGCGGGCGAAAGCCACGCCACGGCGGCCAAGAACATCCGCGCGTGGGTGACCGAGATGGACGGCAAAGGCCTCGATGCCATTGTCATCAACACGTCGGGCTGTGGCACCACGGTCAAGGATTATGGGCACATGTTCCGCAATGACTCGCTAGCCAAGGATGCGGCGCGGGTTGCGGACATCGCCATGGACGTGAGCGAGGTGCTGATGAAGCTGGATCTGCCTGAAGGGCAGGCGCAGGATATGACGGTCGCCTATCACGCGGCCTGTTCCCTGCAGCACGGCCAGCAAATCAAGACCTTCCCGAAGGACCTGTTGAAGCGTGCCGGCTACAAGGTGGTCGAACCGGCAGACAGCCACCTGTGCTGCGGATCGGCGGGCACATACAACCTGATGCAGCCGGAGATTTCCAAGCAGTTGAAAGAGCGCAAAGTGCGTACCTTGGAGGCCAAGAACCCTGATATCATCGCTGCCGGGAACATTGGCTGCATGATGCAGATAGGGTCGGCAGCCGGCGTACCCGTTGTGCATACGGTCGAGTTGCTGGATTGGGCGTCCGGAGGGCCACGCCCCCCTGCTTTGGATCGGTATCCAAGCGATGTTCCAATTTTGCGCTAAATTGCATCTTTGCCCTAATTTTGCCGCCATTGCCGCCTAGACCGAACCCACCCCCTTGGGATCGGAGAGTTATGAGTATGCGCCGATGGATGGCCCTTTCATTTGCGGCCTTGGTTTTGGCATCGACGGCACTGGCACAAGATGCGCAACTGCGTCGACTTGAGTCGGGCGCGGATGCTGCTGGCTGGGAAGCGGTTGGGCGTCTCAACATTGGCGGTACCGGCTTTTGCACGGGTGCGTTGATTGCGCCAAATCTTGTCCTGACAGCTGGGCATTGCCTGTTCGACAAAGCCTCAGGTGAGCGCATTGATCACACGCGGGTCGAATTCCTGGCCGGTTGGCGTAACGGACGTGCGTCCGCGTACCGCAATGTACGCCGGGCTGTTGTGCATCCCGACTACACCTATGTTGGGCACGTAGGCTCGAAAGCGGTGCGCAACGATTTGGCCTTGCTCGAGCTTGATCACCCCATTCGCGACGGCAAGATCATCCCGTTTGAAACAGCGGCGCAGCCACGACGCGGCACAGAAGTCGGCGTGGTCAGCTATGGCACCGGACGATCCGAAGCACCGTCACTGCAAGAGCTGTGCCGCGTGTTGGCGCAGCAGGACGGGCTTCTGGTGACATCCTGTTCTGTCGACTTCGGCAGCTCTGGCGCCCCCATCTTTGTCATTGACCAGGGCCGTGCGCAGATCGTGTCCGTGGTGTCGGCCAAGGCCGAGGTTGAGGGCGAAGCGGTATCGCTCGGAACGTCACTCGGGACGCCTTTGGCCCTCTTGCAAGCCGAGTTGGTGGCGCAGCGCGATGATGTCAGCCCACGTATCCTGGGCGGTATGCGCCGCGA
>NZ_JBYNDP010000239.1:0-2544 GCF_059783535.1 Tateyamaria sp.
ACCACGACAGGCATATCCGCCCCGCCAATGCCCATGATCAAATGCCAGCCAATGAACAGGGCCAGCAACGTCAGCAGAACCAGCGGCAGCAGACCGCCTGTGCTGAAGTAGATGATGGCAAGGATCAGCGACGCACCGGCAGCAGCCGCGTTCAGCATGTGCCCGCCGGGCAGCTTGGTCGCCGCGCTGTCCACTTTGCCGGACAGCTTGCCCCAGGCCACATAGGACCCGGTAAACGTCACCGCACCGATCCAGACACCCAGCACCAGCTCGATCTTCAGGATGGTGATCTCGACAGTTGTTTTCTTGGCGATCAGCTGACCAAAGGCCGACAGCGGCTCAAGCACAGCCTTTTCGACCGATTGAATCCACGTGCCATTTGCCAACGCGCCGCCCAGCTGTGCCCCATTCTCGGCCAGATAGTTGTCCACGTAACCGATCATGATATGCGCATTGAAGCCGATGAAGACGGCTGCCAGCCCAACAAGGGCGTGCATACCAGCCACAAGCTCGGGCATCTGGGTCATCTCGACCTTGGTGGCGAGTTGATAGCCTACGACGGCGCCACCGGCGATCAGCACCAGCGACAACAGCCACAGGCCCGATCCCGGTCCGATCAAAGTCGCCACAACAGCGATGAACATGCCCACGATGCCATACCAGACGGCACGCTTGGCGCTTTCCTGACCGGACAGACCGCCCAGGGACAGGATGAAAAGAACGGCCGCAACAGCGTACGCGGCGGTAGTAAATCCGAGTTCCATAGTTCCCGCCCCTACTTACGATTTCTGGAACATGGCGAGCATGCGCCGTGTCACGAGGAAGCCACCAAAGATGTTGATGGCCGCCATGAATATCCCGAAGATCGCCAGGAACGTGATGACCCCTGAGCTTGATCCGATCTGTATGAGTGCGCCAAGGATCACGATGGACGAAATGGCGTTCGTCACCGCCATCAGCGGCGTGTGCAGGCTGTGCGCCACGCCCCAGATCACCTGGAAGCCAATAAAGACGCTCAGCACGAAGACGATGAAGTGCTGCATGAAGCTGGCCGGGGTGTAGAGACCCGCAAGCAGCACAAGCGCGCCACCAATGGCCAGCAACGTGACCTGGTTCTTTGTCTGGGCCTTGAACGCGGCCACTTCTTCAGCGCGTTTCTCCTCAGGCGTCAGTTCCTTGGCCGCTTCCTTCTTGGGGGCCGCGGCAATCGCGGCCACTTTGGGCGGCGGCGGTGGGAATGTGACCTCTTTCGCATGGGCAATTGTGGCCCCGCGGATCACATCATCTTCCATATCGTGGTTGACGACACCGTCTTTTTCCGGCGTCAGGTCCGTCATCAGGTGACGGATGTTCGTCGCATAAAGGCTCGACGATTGCGTCGCCATGCGGCTGGGGAAGTCGGTGTAGCCGATGATGGTCACGCCATTCTCGGTCACGATCTTCTCGTCAGCCACGGTCAATTTGCAGTTGCCGCCCTTTTCCGCAGCCAGGTCCACGATGACCGAACCAGGTTTCATGGATTTTACCATGTCCTCGGTCCACAGTTCCGGCGCTTCGCGGTTGGGGATCAGGGCCGTGGTGATGACGATGTCCATCTCCGGCGCCAGTTCCCGGAACTTGGCCAGCTGCGCCTCGCGGAATTCAGGCGAAGAAACAGAGGCGTAGCCACCGGACGACGACCCGTCCTGCTGTTCTTCTTCAAAGTCGAGATACACGAACTCGGCACCCATGGACTCGACCTGCTCGGCCACTTCGGGACGCACGTCAAATGCATATGTGATGGCGCCAAGCGAGGTCGATGTCCCGATGGCGGCCAGACCGGCGACACCGGCACCAACCACCAGAACCTTGGCCGGGGGCACCTTGCCCGCCGCAGTGATCTGACCGGTAAAGAAGCGGCCAAAATTGTTGCCGGCCTCGATGACCGCACGGTAGCCGGCGATGTTCGCCATGGACGACAGCGCGTCCATCTTCTGGGCACGGCTGATCCGGGGGATCATCTCCATCGCAACGACGGTGGCACCTTTCTTGGCAGCCGACTGCATCTTGGCCTCGTCCGCAACGGGGCTGAAGAACGAAATCAGGGTCTGATCTTCGCGCAGGCGCTTCATCTCGGTCGCGTCAGGGGCGCGCACCTTGGCAACGATGTCAGCGGCCTTCCAGAGGGCGGCAGCGGTCTTGACCACTTCAACACCAGCAGCCTTGTAGTCGGCATCGGAAAAACCGGCCTCGGCCCCCGCGCCCGTCTCGACCACACAGTCGTGGCCCAGCTTTTGCAGGGCTGCGGCGCTCTCTGGCGTCATGGCGACGCGGCGCTCTCCCTCAAATATCTCTTTTGGTGTTCCGATCTTCATTCGAAGAACCCCCATCCGTTCGTGGCAGTCAATTTCACGCTTAACCCAAAGGCGATGTGGCGCAGCGCCGTAAGCTGTCCCCTACCCAACCCATCTCCGAGATACAAGCAGCGCCCCTGCGTCATAAAAGTAAGATTCGAAAATTTTCAGACCCACCTGCGCACTTTTTGTTCGTAGCGCGCAAACTCCA